>NZ_CM001436.1:1008076-1308076 GCF_000243255.1 Methanoplanus limicola DSM 2279 | reverse complement strand
ATTTCCTATCCAGGCAAGGACATCTATATTCTCATTGTCCATAGAATCCAGAACAACTTCCGTATCAGCGTAAGTAATTCCAACATTAACGGGGCTGGTACTTGCTAATGTGATTTTTTTAAGTGGATATCTGTCAATGTCGGAAGCTTCTGAAAATACGCATTTGTCATCTCTCAATATATAATTGATAAAAGACACTTCTGAAATGAGAAGACCTTTTTTTTGAGTGTCTTCCTCTTTGACATATGATGTCAGGAATACTTTCTCTGGTGTTACATCCAGTCCTTCCCATGCCTTTGATTCTCCGTCTAATTCTAATGAATAATAGCTATAACCTACATCACCAAGTTTATATGCAGTATAATTGATTTGTCCGGTATGCTCTACACCATTCCATTGTGTGAGTGTGAAATTTACAATTTTTGCAGATGATAAGCCATAAATTTCAATTTTAGTTATAGCTAATGATCCTAAATCATCACCTGAGCCACCAGATACGTCATAGTTTACACTGGTAACACTATCAAAAATAGTTACATCAGTATTTAAGTAATCTGCTCCCAAAGTTGAATAATTCCCAGCTGATGCAGGAATTATGAACAATGCCAGGACTAATAACAGGAAGGGAAGGAGGATCTTCTTCATCTGTATTCCTCCCTCATCTTCTCCTTTTAGGAGTCATCCAATCGCACATGGCCAGGATAACCACCACCACACTTAGAGTTGCAATTGCTTCTATATTATCAAAAATTATGTTGAGAGCGGATTCGGCTTTTGCTTCAGATGTCCTGTGGTCGGGGGTTGGTGCTGCTGTAGGATCTCCGGGGAGAACCTGCCCTTCCGGCCTGATGGCTATATACTCATTGATTGTGTCTCCCGTCCATGAAGGAGTATATATTCGGGATACTGTTACATAGCCGTCCTTCCGGATTGTGTAAGATACTTGTGCCGATTTGTTGACCTGGAAACTGACATAACCGGAAGATGTTGTAAGCTTGGTCTGCCAGTTAAGGGTGACTGCTGCCGGGCTTGTCAGTGGGGCTGTGTCTCCGGCTGCATTGGTCTGTTCTGAGATATAAAAATTATAGACTCCCATTCCTTCCCCCGGTTCATCTCCATAGGTCGGCGTTAGTCTGATTTCATTGGATGAGTCGGCATAGAATGCAGCCTGATCCGGTATGGATGTCTGATTTTCATATCCGGAAGCCTCAGCCCAGTATTCATATCTTAGGCCTTTTTGCAGGAGGAATTCACCTGTGCCGGAGGGGAGGGTTTGATTGACAAGGTCGCTGCCGTCCAGTGCACGATAATAGGCTTTTGAGCCGGCTATGAGGGAGTTGTCGGAGAGGGATTTTACGCGGGTTATTATTGAGACTTCGTTTGATGGGGCTGCTTCATTATCGTTTGTATAAGTATAATTATTACCGGCTAAGGATGTTATTACGATGCTAAAATCATTTGTTGATACTACGTCATTTATATCATTGTCTGATATATCAGTTACTGTAATAATGTCATTAGTATATCGGGAATATGTAGAAAAATAACCATCTCGGTTTAATGATATTTGATAAGGGTAACTCTCACTAATTGTAAGCGTGTTTTCCCATGCCATATTTCTTACACTTTGGTAATTACCTTCGGCTACATATCCCCCTGAAGCCAGAAATATTCTTCCGACTTCAGAATTACTTGAGGTATTATATCCTGTATATTTAAAATATGGAACATCAAAATAAATCCCTGTAAGTGTTATAGTATTTGACCCACTGGCTAAATCCTTAGTAAAATAAGCCCATAACCTATAATTTGTAACCGAACCGCCAGCATTCCTGTATATCTGCCAATATAAAGTACCTACATTTTCGTCTGATATATATATGGGTGAATTACCATTATCATCTTCGGCATTTATACCCAAGCCAGTTCCTTCATATGTCCAAAAATATGTTCCACCATATTTATCTTGAGTATCAGGTAAATACAATTGGTTAAATACATAACCATAACCCTTATGTTGCGTACCAGTACCAGTGCCAGAATATTGACCTAATTCTATACCTTCTTCCGAAAATGTTTCTTCATAGGCACTCACCGGACTGCAAATCAGCAGAACCGCAAGCCCCACTATCATCAGGAATGGGAGGGCCTTTCTTCCGTTCATGGGGTGGCCTCCTTTAGCAGCTTCCGGATTTTCTTTTCTAATCTTTTTTCTGATTTCCTTATCTGAAGTTTGAGAGATATTCCTGTACCTACAAGGAAGAAAAAAATCCCCAGTATGCCATCCTGAATGGCAAGGAAAAGATTACCTACAGTGCAGTGCATTGTGAAGAATACTAGGAAGATAATTCCAAATATCAATGAGAAAGCACCAACGATATATTCAAAACTCTGGTTACTCTTTTTTTTCTCTTTTTTCCTGTCACTTTTAATGATATTTGAAATATCTTTCAGAATCTCATTTTTTTCATTGTTTTCCGTTTTTGGTTTAGTTAATTCATTCATTTCTAATCACCTCACCTTCTGCCAGAACTTAGCGTTTCTTCGCCAGCATGAATATCACGACAAGAATCAGAAATACGGCAATCCAGTTATTCAGGACGAAATTCAGAAATTTCTGGTACATCGTTTCCGGCTGAATGTTTACTGCTCCAGGCTGAAGCTGCACTGTGAAAAATGTAGATTCGTTGTAGTCAAGCCGGACAACAGAACTGGTGTTGCTGTGGATGATGTCATCCCCGGAAGAATCAAAGACTGTTATGTCCTGAGTAGTAAGGCCGAGGTCCTGAAACTGAACTGATATCCTTGTGTCTTCCTCTGCTGATGCCGGAACAGCTGCGAGGATGAGAACTGAAAAGAAGGCTACTAAAAGGAGGATTGGAAAAGTTGAAATTTTCATCTTTTCACACCTCAGAACTTTGCGAGAATCGCGGCAAAGATGCCACCGATAAATGCCGAGATTGCAATTGCGATACTGAGCGGGATTAGATTGACCACAAGATCCACAAGATTTGGTACGAATGAGACGACCCCATCAAGGATCTCTGCGATTGGAGTAAGGTTGATTGCCATCGGAGTTTTCACCTCGTTATTGGCAGTATAGGTCAGGGGTTATAATATAGGTCTCAAACACTACGCCGAGAGGACGACCTTTTTTATTACTTACATACATAGAAAGTAAAAAAGAAAGCGAACCACCCATGCCGGAACTGAACCTTGGAAAGGTAGAATTAACAAATGACAGTCTGATAGGGAGAGTATTCAGGAGATCCTTATATCGGCAAAGTCATTCCAGAAAGAAGCTGACTGTGTATATTGATGTTGAGCTTCTGGAGCATTATGAAAAAAATCAGCCCAGGAAGAATAATGGATCCTTCGGTGGTGCACTTTCGGATGATATCAATAAAGGCCTGGCCGTGTGGTTGCAGGTGCATGATTTAATCTAAAAAATGTCAAAGTATTTCTCTGTCCTTTACTACATCCGCCATTTCTCCGGCTGAAGGGGTTGCATAATGCAGCTGGATCACCCGGATTGTATCTCCGGTAAGCCTGGAGACCTGTTCAGGAGTCCAGCCGGCAGCCTGGCAAAACTTTACGCATGTTGCCCGGAGTGCGTGGATGGGTCTTCCGGGGACTCCGGCACGATTACATAATTTTTGAAAGCGGTTGTATGCCTGCCGTTCTTTGAAGCTGAAGAGTGTTTTTTGTTTCTTTGGGATTGTTTTTAGAAGTATTTTGATCTCCTGGAGAAGTTTCGGAGATATTGGAACTGTTCTTATCCGGCTGCCTTTCTTCTTTTCTGCATATGACATAGTTGCTGAGTTGAGATCAATATCAGATATTTTGATTGATACCAGGTCAGCTCTTCTCAGGCCGAGGGAGACTCCAAGCATTATGAGCACCCGATCTTCCTGGCATTCGCAGGCTGCAAGGACTGCATCATACTCCTGCCTGGTAAGTGCCTGCTCTCCGGAAGTAATGACAGTATGCAGGCCGCCGTAACTGATTGCCGACTTGTGTTCCATGTCGGTAATGTTAGGCTTTTGCTTATAAAGAAATTATGTTGATATTTTAAAAAAGTGCCATAATTGCAGGTTATCGGCAACGGAGAAAGAAGAGGAGTTATCCTCTAACCCACCAAAGATGATTACCACAGTTAGAGCAAATTGTATTCACTGCTTGCAAATTTGTATCAGGATAAACTAACTCCGTTTTGAGATTATCCCATTGCCTATATGTATAATAGGCATTGCATTCTTTACAGTAGCATCCTTTTTTTAACCAACCGGAGGGAATCCCTTCATAAAAATTAGTTTTTACCTGCATTTTAGATCACCTCCGGCAGCAGACCCATGATCCCCATGAAAGCCGTTACCAGATAAAACACAAATAGCAGCATAATGTAAAAGTCCTTAACTTTTGTCCCATGCCAGACCCAAAGACCATTAGCAATAATCCAGCAGGTGAACCCTGCCAAGTGTGCAGCTGCTGCCGGAACTGCCACCAGTGCTGCACCTGACATTCCGAGGATGACCGCCGGGGTTTTGACGGGATGAAACTTACTCTTAAGTTTTCGGCATCTGTCGATTGATTCTGATATTTTCAGAGGATGTTTAGTACGGGGTGAAGGGAGATCTGCCAATACAGACCCCTTCTCGTTGATGTTGTTATCTGACATCACACTCACCATGTAAAATGTGAGATATTTCATCCGCTACAAGAGTTTTGAAGGTAACATCATTGTCAATGATATCTTCCTGGTTCATTCTGTTCCGGACCATCTCTTCCCGGAGAAGATACAATTGTGAGTTAATCCCTTCCATGACAATTGTCATATTGACAATTGCCTGAGTCAGTGCAGCAAGGCCGCCGAGATCCTGATTCATAGATATGCCCCCAGGGATGATTGCCCAAAATCCGGATGATGATTCCGGGGAAAAACATCAGGCTTTTCCACTAAAGGAGCAGCTTCAATCTTAGCGTCAATCTCTGCCAATTTATGAATTTCCTTACGAATACTCTGAATGGCTGCTTCATTCTTTTCAGCATCTGCAAGAGCGTCAGATTCTTCTTTTTCCAGACTGAGTAGAACATCATCAAAATCGGCCTTAATTTCAGGCTTAAGGTTGATTGCTACTTTTATAGATGAGATTTCATCCTGGATATTTACAACCCGTCTGGAAATATATAGTTCATCGTCCCGGTATGAGTCCAACTGCCGTCTGAGATCTTCCAGTTCCCGGATGTATCCCCAGGAGAACTTACAACTATGACAGATTGGTGCTGTACCCATAGGTCCGGACCCTGATAGATTCAGCCTCCCACATATCGGACAAAGCCATTCTTCCGACATCAAGCATCACCCTCCAGGATCTCTAAAGCTGTCCTGGCTAACCTCCGGTCCTCGTGGATAGGACATTCATATCCATACTCTGGATCACATACACAGTCCAGCGAGTCGGCAAGGTCTCGGAACCGGGTAAGTGCCTTTTTGAGCAGATACATTTCATATTTGTTGATTGTTATTGTTTCATTTCCATCTGTTATCATAAAATTCACCTCTTTAAAATTCACATAAAATCCGCCAATGAAATTCCTTCATTAGCCGCAGCCTTCTGAATTCTCTCAAAGGCTTTCCGGTCCTGTTCCTCATCCTTAATGAGATCATAAGCAGCTGCTGCGGTGTGCATCAGCTGCCGTAAAATATCCCTCGGCCATTTCTCAAGCTCATAGCCGTATTCAAACCGGAATTTTCTTGCCTGGTTGATGTATCGCTTTATTGCGGCCTTTGTCTCCGGTTTTTTAGCTTTCTCCAGGTCAGCATAGGCTTTTGATATGTTGATAGTGGCCATATCAGCACCTCTCCTGAATCACTGCATCCATGAATCTTATCAGGGAAGTCTGATGGAGTTCTGAAGAATCTGAAATTCCCGGTTCCTGATCTGATTTTTTCCTTAAGCTTGAATGCACCAGGACATGACAGTCATGACAAAGTGTAATAACATTTTCCGGAAGGGAATTTCCACCTATAGCAATCGGAAGATTATGATGAAATTCAAAGAGATAATGGAAAACTGAAGGATTACATTTCAGAATATTTTTTATTCTCTCAGGTGCGACACTCTCAGAATTCTTTTCCCAGTAAAGATCTTTATGGGTTTTCCCGCATAACCGGCAGCAGTAATTATCTCTCTTAAAGACCTGGTTGATTACCCAGTCCCACGACCCCGGAACTCTGGGTCGTTCACCCTTCCGGGAGCAATCCCATGTATAGATACCTTCCCACTTGCATTCCTTGCTGCAATATGTATGACCAGCATGATCCTTCCATTTCATGTTTTCCGGAATTTCCTTTCCGCAGTTGTGGCAGGGAATGAATTTCATGTCCTTCCCTCCTCTCTGAAAAGGTTCTCTTGTATGGGAGTCCAGGCATGCAGCATCTTCCCGGAGTATTCAGCGTGTTCCAGATATTCATTCAGGAAGGGGAGAACATAAGATTCCGGTAAGATATTCCCGCCTGCCCTGTATTTTCCTGCAAGCTCTTTTCCTATCTTTTTGGCTTTCCTCTTGCTGTATCTGGCCAGAAAGATAGGATAGTTCTGATTATCAAGAAATGAGAAGAAATCTTCCTTCAGCTGATTCTTTTTCTTCAGATATTCCTGTCTCATCTGAGAGGATCTCCGGACATAAACAACCTCTTCAGCAATTTCCGGAGGTAGTTCTCCAAGTTCAGTACCCATTATGAGAGCATCAGCCAGATATCTGACCAGCTGAGAGAACTTCTGAGGATATAACTGTTGAATGATAGCCTGATCTGGTCTGAGATAAACTGCTGTTTTAAACCTTTCAGAATCCATCAGAGAACACCTCCATTAGAAGACCTGGAAGAATACTCTAACAAGGCACTGACATCTGACAGCAGTCTGTACTTTTTGACCTTACAGGAAAGACCCCCTGGTCCGAAGAACCAGAAATTCTGAGGTAAATAATATATATCTTTAAGTCGTAGAATACCTTGATACTTTTTTGCGTGATTTGTAAAATAAACGTCTTTTTGACGTGATTTTTTGATTTTATCCAAAGATTCAGGGATTCTGTCAGGTCGCACCTTCTCCGGCATACAGGTTTTTGTATAGTACCTTCTGACAGCAGTCTGTACTTTTGAAAAAAAATTGGCCAGAATGGGCTTCATTCTGACACCTCAGCTAAAGCAACCTGAACATCAACAGGTGGATAGTATTTCACCGTTTTAACTCTTACAAAATTTTCAGAATCTTCAAACAGTCTTTCCAGAACTGATATTGTCTCTAAAATTTTTTCATGACTACTGGAAATCCTACAGCTTAACCTGACTGGATATTCTGTCAGATTACCATCATCATCCTTCAAAATGACATATATCCTGTAAGATGACTTTCTGAACAGTGATGCCGGCATTATGCCATCACCCCAAGGCCGACATTCCCTTCACCTTTAAGAATATGATAAGATACCTTTCTGTTCTTCCTGACTCTTCTCTTCCGGAATTCTTCATTCAGGGTTTTTCTGATGACTGCCTGAACATGCGGATGAAGTATAGAGAAGCTCTTCCTGCAGCAGCTGCACCGCCACCCCATGACCGGCCAGCCCTGAACAATGACAATGAGATTCTCTAAGTTCTCCAGGCCTCCATCATAACAGAAGGGACAGGTTACAGGAATGATTTCTGTCATAGGGCATCAGCCTCCCTGATCAGAATAAGATGCTTATTCTCGCAAGTCTGGAAAATGCAGCCTTCACATTCCCCATTGTCATATTTACGACATCCTATCAGGCATTTATGAACAAAAACCTCAATACAGGGAATTATTCCTACAGCATCACAAATAACCTGAGTATCCGAAAGCTTATGCAGAATACTTCTCCAGGGTGCATCCGGCTGAATACTTTCAATCATGCTGCTGCCTCCCATGAGATAAGGCACATTCAGAACATTCCTTCCTGTACTGCCTGATTCCGGCTGATTTCCCTTCATGATATCCCCAGAGAAATAGTGACGCACTGAGAACAGCCAGAAAACCAAGTGCTAAGATGAAGAGCAGCATCACTCATCACCGCCTGATTTCTTCCCGGAATTCCGGCGGTAAATCGTCATCCTGTCAAAGTCCCCGGTCACTCTGTAACCGTCATCAATGACTTTCCCGTCTCTTTTCCGGACCTTTACCTTATCCGGCATCTTCTCAGTAACAGACCAGGAGCGGAAATTCAGAGTTGTCATATCTCCGGATTTTTCAAGAAGGGTAATCCACTTCTGTTGTGGTACCTCTTCGGAATCCCCATTCCACTGAGGGATTAAAAGGTGGACGTTCTGAAAGGTTCTGATACCTTCCTTACCGTCTTTTCCGGTGAAGATTGTAACATCAAAAGCCATTCTCAGATCCCTCCTTTCAGAATAGTTTTCAGCTGGGGAGGAGGGGAATTGATAGCATGATCCCACATCCAGAAAGCCAGTTTCTTTTCCCGGCAGCTCCCCCGAAAAGATCTGCTGAAGGCCTTTCTCTGATATCGGGCTGCTCTCCGGCACTGATGATTACTGACAATCCTGTCTAATTTCAGAAGCCTTCCGGAAATTGTTTCAAGTCCGGAATTCTCACAGAGTTTATTCAGGTAGTTAAGGAGGAAGACAGAACCGTGCATCAGGCATCACCGCCTATCTCATCAAGTAACTTCTGATGCAATTCCTCTGCAAGTTCAGAGATATTCAGATATGAAGTGCTCCTCGCTAAATGATCATGGTCATTATTTATTAGTTCTCTTCGTGCTTCAGATTCTGCTATAATCCACTTTTGGATTTCGTCAATCAGAATTTTCAGTAATCTGTCTATATAACTTACTTTTGTGATATTTTCATCATACCAAAATATTTCACTTCCAAAAGGTGATCTAATCCCAATACAATTTAGTGAGGTATAGAAACCTTCAACATGATTTTTGCTGATTACAACACTTGATGGGGTGTTAGATCTGTGATATTTAATGAAAGTAAGGCAATTAAGCATTCAAACCAATCCCCCTTAATGAATCTTCATTGTCCGGGCGGTTTAGAATTGCCCTGGTAAAAAGTGAATTCTCCTGAAATTCCGGAGGGAAACTATCATAATCTTCAGCATCAATAATGCTGCTGTCTGTCTGCTCACTGTCAGATGGGCAATTTATATTGCCTGAGAAATCAAATTTATTTCTGGCGGCCTCAAATAACTCGTTCGTGGTGGTTCGTTTTAGTCGGGGTTCGCCATTATGATTTATTATCATAAAATCACGCTCTTTTCCTCTTGTTTACTTTCATTCAGTATGTTCTGTACGTCAAGTTTCCTGACCTGATACTTTGTGTTTTCAATCGCAGTCCTGGCATATCTTTCAAATAATTCAGAATCTTCTTTCAGCTCTTTTACATTGTCCTCCAGGCCTGTTATTCTTTCAAATGCCGTATGGAGAAGTCTGCTCTGAACCTCTATCTCCTGCCCCTGCTTTTCAACCAGGGCTGACAGTTCTGAGATCTTCTGGTCCTGTTTATTGCATTCCTCCTGTATCTTCTCAAAAGCACCCTTCAGTTCCTCAATGAATGTCTGAAGCTGCTTCTGGATCGAATTTCCGGCAAGTATCTTTTTCATGCCTCATCACCTGAATTTCCTTTTCTATTAAGAAATACTCCAAAAACCATTAAGAAAATACCAAGTACAAGACCTACAGAAATAATATCATTCAACTGGTCAGGATTTATCCAGGTTACAAGAGCGAATGTTAAAAACCCTGTTCCTAAACCTGCAATGAAACCGAGTTTATCGCAATTCAGGACAGATCCCTTAAACTCTTTTTTTGATTCACTCATGCTGTTGCCTCGGCAGTGTTTACATTGACTTTTTTACCGTTGCTGTCAATCACTTCAATCTCGCCAATTTCAAGACCTATTATAACATACTCTTTGGCTATTGGGTCTTTCATCAGCGCAGCATACTCATCTTCTCTCATTACAATATTTGCAGTCATAATTGGCCTCTTTTTAATTCGTTCGTGGTGGTTCGGTTTTCGGTTACTGTTCTCATGCTGTTGCCTCCTCTGAATTTGCAATGGTCAAAAGTCCTTCACGTTTGGCAAGGCATCGGAGACCTTCTTTAAGAAGTTCTGCATCTGTGTACCTCTTTCTTAAATTCTGAATTGCATTCATCAATGCAGGTTCTCTATCGCTTACGATCATTACCTGCAGGCGACATTTCTTAGTAACATCTTCTGCCATAGAGATTAATTGCTCACCATGAGTTATAAATTTAACTCCTCATGAGCATGTGTGAGTCATGAATACATATAATAAATGAATGATAATGTTTAATTCTAAGATGGCTAAGAAAAGTGCAAACCCTCCAAAAATTTCAGTTTACTTTGTGGAGGAAGATGATATTCCACTTTATGATAAATTAGAGAATTTAAGGGCAAAAAGGAAATTATCTAAAAATAGACTCATCTTAGAAATTATCAGGGAACATTTGGATAATTTAGAGAATGAATCAAATTTAACTTCTCAACCTATGACCGAAGAAGAAGCACAAAGGCTTGCAGAGTGTGAGCGCGGTATGGTTGAGATGAAAAATGAGATTGCTGAAATTAAGAAACTGATTCTTTCAGTTATGCCTGAGCCGGATGAATAGAGTGGAGGCGCGGCAGGGTTTGAGGTTAAAGGAAAATAAAAACTTACTTTTTTGATGGGGTGCGTAAATGGAAGATAGTAGTAAATTGATAATATTGGGGTCATTATTCGTCAGTATCTTAATGTTCTTTTTTGGAGCAATTACCAAAAATAATGGAATATTTTTCGTAGGGTATATATTTTTTGTAGTGTTCATAGCAGGGCTGATTATAGCAGCCATACTTCATTTTACAAAAGGGGATGAGGATGATTATTATGAGAGACCAGTAACCAGGCCTGAAGTAATAAAGAAAGATAATTCTTCTAAGTCTGGTGAGCAAAAATCAGGCTCTCCAATTGCAGGAATATTGGTAAGTGTTACATTTCTTATCATTGGTGTAGCCATCTACATTTATGGAGATTATATGAGCAGCAAATACCAGTTGATGCATTCTCTTCTCCATATGTACAATAGTGAATATGCACAATACGCATTTATGAAAATTATTGGGAGTGTTGTTGCTATCGTTGGACTGCTGGGGATAATTATCACGCCATTCATGAAAAGGTAATACTGACAAATTATTGATTTTATGGGGATTTTAAAATGTGGGGAATACTGGGGAAATTTAAAGATAAAGCTCAGGCTTTAGAAAGTGGAAATGATACGGAAAACTGGCTGAAATCTTTTGAGAAAGAGACAAAGGAATATTACCGGAACAATCCGGAGAAGGTTTCTGGGTTTTATGATAGAGGGAAAGGAAAGAATGGTTTTTAATTATGATAGCACGCTTCTTTTATAATCTTGCTGATAAATGTATTAAACATCCAATAATTTCAGGTTTTGCCGGTTTATTCACTCTTCTTGGATTCAGTTTGGCGTTAAATGGGCTTCAAACTCTTTTGAACTCCATAATCTGGTTTATTGGGATCATCCAGGGAATTCCCTTCTTATCTGAAGGTATTATAGGTTCAATTATTGGTTTTGCCATTCTTGGTGTTATTGTGTGGTATTGCAAAGGTAATACTCCATAGTCCTGTAGATTGTTTCTGTCGTAACTCCCATAACAAGGACAATAGTCCCAAAAATTGCAATTGCCAGTGAATTTGCCCCAATCCCAAGAGCAGTAACTAAAATGCCTGTGATTGTCAGGATAAATGATTTAAGGTAATTAGGTCTTCCCGGAATTTTTCTCTCTGCTTTCAAAATAATCACCAAGTGAATTTAAGGTTTTAATGGTTTCAGTATATGAACCTAAAGAGGTTAATATTAACCCTGTAATCAGAAGCACTAAAATATTAGAAATATATCCAAATAAAAAGGCAGATACCCCAATTGAACAACATAAGAAACATTCATGGTATTCTGGCAGGAACTCTGATATCATAGACATTCAGTATATGATAGTAAGATATCATCCGTATTTAATCTACCTTTCCCGGACTGTTTTGAATTTTGGCGGCACAGTTACATATTGTAACTTGGAATTATAATAATATTATCTCAAATTGTTTGAGTTAAGGAAAATCTTTGAGACCTAAAGTGGAAGGGTCCCAAAGCAAAAAATCCACCTCAAGAAGATACAAAACATCAATTCAATCAATGTAACATTCAGCCACAGAGATTTGAATGACGCAACATCTTTACGAGTTGACAATATTTCTTATGTGGTAATAGTTAATAAAATTACTGAACGAACCTGAAGTCCTGACTTTCTTTTATATAGGGGTAGTCTTAAAACTTTATTGCCGGAGGGGCGTGGAAGCCCTGTAGAAGGCAAATAAAAAATCCACAAAAGGAGGTAAAACAGGGATGTCAATTCGTTTATCAATTGATGTATGCTTAGACAATGTAATTTCAGTAATTCTTGACATTGCAAAAATCTTAGCATTCATACTTGTATTCAGCCACTAAAAAACTATTGGGGATTAAAATCCCCATTTCGAGAACCTCATTTATCCTGCCTCCGATTCTGGAAGTCAGATAATCCCTTTCTCTTTTGCCTTCAACAGCATCCGTGTAAACATCTCTTCTGATATTCCATCGTTTTCTTTTATCTTATCTTTGAGCGAAATCAGGGAATGTCGGGCATCATCGGTAAGAGGAGATCCGCACTGGTGACACAACCTTGCACCCGGTACGTTTATGGTGCTGCATGAAGGGCACTGTACGGGTTTTATTGTCGGGCCTTTTGGCCGGCCTGCTTTTTTGACAACACCATTTTTCTCCAGGAGAATTGAATCTAACTGGTCATTGCTGAGATGACAGTATGTAGCCATCATCGGAGTACTGAGGCTCCCCCATGCCTGAAGTTTAATCACGCTTTCCGGAATACCGTCAGCATTCATATTTGTAATCCTGCTGTGTCGTAAAATATATGGGAATATTTTTTCAATCCCTGCTGCCTCTGCTGCCTTGGATATAATCTCATCAAAATATTGCCGGGACAAAATGTTGCCGCGCCGGGTAATAAAGATCGGCATATTCTCGTCCGGGTTTCCTCTGAAATAATCTGCCTGCCATTGTGCCAGGTAATGAGCGTATGTAATGATCCTGATGTACCTGGGTTTCCCTGTCTTTTTTGAGGTTGTGAATACCGCGCCATATTCATCAAATTTTACCTGTGACCAGGTGGCCTCACGTATTTCAATTGGTCTTAGTGCACCCTCGTACATCAGTGAGATCATTGCGCGGTCGCGGGAGTTTTTACACCCCATGATCATCCGGTTCATATCTTCCGGAGAAATCATCTGAGACGCTGTTTTTGTAGCCTTGTCAGCTTTTGGTGTTTTTATTGATTCTATTTTTTTGGGATCTAAATTAGGGTTCTGGCCTTCTTCGATTAGCCACAGCAGGAATATTTTCAGATAGTGCACTCTCAGCCGCCGGGTGTTCTGTTTCCATATTTTGCTGACTACATTCAGAGCCTGATACACATCGGATGTCTTGCAATCTCTGAGCGGAGACAATATCTGTTCTCCTCTTTCTGTTGTTATGGCTACAAATTTACATATTGCTTTTGCCGTAGCTATACTGGTTGAATCCGCAAGGCCGCAGGTTGCCTTGCGCTCTTCAATAAACTCCTGGATAAGATCGGCATCGTCCGGACAGATGTGGCCGTCTGTGGCCTGGCCTGTCAGATATGATTTGATATTGATCTCTGCATATGGCATACAGTAAAATAGGTTTAAGAAAATATATAGTATCTGCTGGTAATATCGGCAGATGATGAAAGTTACCCCCACTGACGGAGATTTTCTCCGTATGAAGAAGCAGGGATCTGATGCCGGTCTAAATGTTCAGAGAACATTTTTCTGAATTATTTTTTATATCCGGTATTCTCAGGAATTTTTCCACTAAAAGCGGCATTGTCTCCTTAGAATCTTTCTGCTTCATTCAGGTTATGATATCAGATCTCCCCGAAAATTATCTTCATCAGATCTTCAGATCTCCTCAGTCCGAATCCGCCTTTCTCTGCAATCTCTCTCTCACTGTAGCATTCCGCATCGTCATTCCCCCTGCCGAGTACTGCGAAGGGTACAGGTTCTGAGGTATGCGTCTTAATCCTGATTGGTGTCGGATGGTCAGGAAGGACTGCAATGATGGTATCTTCTGTATTATCAAGTATATAGCCTGTGACCTCATCGACACTCTCGATTGCCTTTATCTTCTCTTCAGTGCTGCCGAGATGTCCGGCTTCATCAGGTGCCTCGATATGGAGATATACGAAGTCATAATCTCTGAGTGCGGAGACTGCATATTCTGCCTTTGCCATATAGTCGGTATCGAGATATCCTGTAGCACCCGGCACTTCAATTGTGTCCATCCCTGCGCAGAGGGCTATGCCTTTGAGGAGGTCAACTGCCGAGATCATTGCACCCCTAAAGCCGAACTTATCCTCAAAATTCTCCATTGCAGGTTTCTTACCTCCGCTCCATGGCCATATGGATGTTGCAGGCCTTTTTCCGGCTTTCAGCCGTTCGGCATTTACCAGGTGTTCCTTAAATACCTCTCTGCTCTCCTCCATGCACCTGAGAAGCACTTCGCTGTCCCCGCCTTTTGGGAGGTATGATGCAATCTCCCGGTCCACTATGTCATGCGGCGGGGTTGTGCTGCACCCTTCTCCGCCCGGTACAACAAGGAGGTTTCTGTAGCTAACTCCGGGATAGCCTTTTGCTTCCCGGATTTTTTCGTTTAAGGATTCGATAAGCTCTTTTCCTTCTTCACCGGAGATATGTCCGGCTGAGAAGTCCTCCATAATTCCGTCTCTGATGGTTACGAGATTGCATCTGTAGGCGATGTCATTCTCTCCGAGGTCCACTCCCATGCTTATCGCTTCAAGGGGGCCTCTGCCTGTGTAGCACTCCTCAGGCCTGTAACCGAGAACGGAGAGGTTTGCTATGTCACTACCCGGTTCGTAGCCTTCAGGTACGGTTTTGAGCATGCCGCATCTGCCTTCTCTTGCAATTCGGTCCATATTCGGGGTTTTTGCAGATTCAAGGGGGGTTTTTCCGCCAAGTTCCTCAAGGGGTTCATCTGCCATTCCGTCCCCGAGGATTAGAATATATTTCATAATTTTATCTCAGTTTTCCCCGCAGATCTCTTTTATCGAGGACCTGCATGCCGCCCTGACAGCCCCTTTTGAGGTCTCTTCCGGAATCCAGCCTATACTTTTCATCTTCTCAACCGAGAGCTGCATCTTTGGGACATCGCCGACCCATCCACGGTCTCCGCCGGTATAGTGGAATGGCACGCCTTTGAGATTCATCTCTTCGGTGATTATCTCACCTATATCAGTGACGCTTATCCAGTCCTCAGAACCGATATTATAGAAGTTGAAGGTTTCGTCTGAGTTCTCAACCGCAAAAAGGACTGCATTTACGCATCCTGTGACTGAAAGGTATGATTTTACCTGCTTTCCGTCTCCGAGAATTTCAAGCTCTGTTGGGTTCTCCTTTAACTTATGTATGAAGTCCCATATGACTCCGTGGTTGCTCCTCTCACCGATTATGTTTGCAAACCGGAATACCCATGCCTTCATGTTAAAGGAGTGTGCATAGGAGGCTATCATGGCCTCACAGGCCATCTTGGTGGCACCGTAGATTGATATTGGTATCATTGGTGAATAATCCTCAGGTGTGGGTATTACAGTCGCCTCACCATACACAGTTGACGTTGAGGTGAATACTATCTCTCCGACATTGTGAATTCTCATGGCCTCAAGGACATTCTCGGTTGCGGCCACATTGTTGTCAAAAATAGGTGCCGGAGTTACTGCGCTTGCCCTGACATCCGGATCGGCGGCTATATGGTACACGCGGTCAGCACCGGCAAATGAATCCTGCCAGCCGTCTGAGAGAAGATCGGCCTCTAAAAACTCAACTCTTCCGCTCTTTATATAAGCTTTTATATTATCCAGGTTTCCTGAGCTTAAATTGTCAATTATTAGGATTTTATCCCCTTTTTTCACAAGGGCATCTGTAAGGTGCGACCCGATGAACCCGGCCCCGCCTGTGATTACTGAATACATTACTGGAATATATGCACTGCTTATAATTTTTTATTTCTGCTTATGCCGGAGATGGAGGAGATATTGTCCGGTTCAGAATAGTATCAGGATTATGATTACTGCAATGAGCATCATCCCGTTTCTGAGGGCTGTTGAGATTATCATAATGTATGCTCCGGTCTTAGGGCCAAAAATTGCTGCGTACGATGAGCCGTACCATTTTATGTTTCTTGTAACACTCGTCAGTATATTTCCTATGAGCAGTGTTGTTACAATATCTGCCGGAGTTAACTCACCTCCGTTTAAGAGAGCAGAAGCAACACCTGCGCCTGCGATAAACGATCCAAACTGTGCTGCAATAATCGCAAGTGCGGCTGTTGGTATTGGGAAGAGGAAACTCAGGTTTTTCATTCCGTTTCCAAGATGGTCAAATATTCCCAGATTTATAAGAACTGATACAATAAGCAGTGTTGGGATGGTGATTGAGAGAATTTTTATGAGAGGTTTTTTTGAACTTTCAATAGCTGTTTTTAACGCAGCTTTCGAGGTTATGAACTCTACACTTCCTCTCTCCTCTTCAGGGATATACTCCCTCTCCCTGAATTTAAATCTTCCATATAGCATGACCACTCCGGTCTTTCCAAATCCCACTGCCATAAGTATCAGGAAATAGAGAAGCCCTGTAAATCCAAGGAGTGGGATATAAACAGGGAGAAGATAACGCCAGTGCATAACTACGGTTGGAAAGGAGTTCATGACAGAAGCTACAATCATCTCTTTTTCTGAGATCAGCTCCTTATCTTTATAATTTACAAGCATGGTGTTTGCAGCTTTCGGGGATATAAAAGCCAGGAGAAATGAGGTTCCGCATATATCATTCAGATTTGCAAATCCGGTCAGAGGTTTTGTCCATTTTGCAATTTTTCCGGTAATCTTCTTTGCAATCAGAAATTCTGCAAATATCACTCCCGGAATCATAAAAGGAATCGTCTGGAGAGAAAGATTTAGGAACTGTATCAGCGTCTCTTTGAGAAAATCCAGTGTTATCAATTCATAATCTCCCGGAGGTTATTTTCTTCTTTTTTAGAGGCATTTTTATATTATGGGTGATTTCTTTAAATTTTAATTTGTTCCTGTCTGAACTCCCTCTGTTTGTTATGAAATATATTGTTAAAAATGTTACTCTATTCAATTTTTAGTTCAAATTACTTTTACTTAATTACAATATTTTTAAATATTGTCTGATTGATCGGGTATATTATTGAGTCCGGCACTCATTCCGAGGGCTAAAAAGATCATTATATCTGAAAGTCTCCTCAAAATTATTATGATCTCCATTCTGCTGGCTCATTTAAGATACACGGATGGCTTCTATATGGTATTAGCAATAAACCGCTCTTAATTTCCAAGGTGTGTTCTGATATGGAAGGAATAAATCCCATAACTATAGTTAAGAGAGGCTTTCAGGGACTTCAGATTCTTTTTGTTGCATTCGGTGCACTTGTCCTTGTTCCCCTTCTTACCGGCCTTGCTCCCAATGTGGCGCTCTTCACCGCCGGGGCCGGCACACTGATATTTCAGCTGATTACGAAGATGAAGGTCCCAATCTTTCTGGCATCCTCCTTTGCCTTTATTCCGGCTATAACATACGGTGTGGCGACATGGGGCATTCCGTCAACTATGTGCGGCCTTGCCGCCGCAGGTCTCTTTTACGTCTTTTTAAGTATAATCATCACGATCTTTGGCATAGAAGTAATAACCCGCATATTCCCTCCGATTGTTGTCGGCCCTGTAATCTCGGTGATTGGTCTCTCACTTGCACCTGTTGCAGTCGGAATGGCACTTGGCAAATCCGGAGATCTTCAGGTAATACCTGTTGAGACGGCTCTTATAGTGGCAGGAATATCTCTCATCACAACTCTTGCGATATTCATGTTCACAAAAGGCTGGCTTAAGCTTGTGCCTATTCTCTTTGGAATTACAACAGGATATCTGGTCTCCCTCTGGTTTGGCCTTGTTGACTTCACGACTGTCGGCAAAGCAGGGTGGATTGGCCTGCCGGATTTCGTATTTCCGGAATGGAACCTTGCAGCCATTCTCTTTATAGTTCCGGTTGCTATTGCACCTGCGATAGAGCATTTCGGTGATATTTTGGCGATAGGGTCAGTTACGGGGAAGAATTACCTCAAAGATCCGGGTGTAAACCGGACAATGCTTGGGGACGGTATAGCCACATTCTTCGCATCATTTGTTGGCGGACCTCCCAATACGACGTATTCTGAGGTCACAGGTGCAGTGGCACTCACAAAGGTTTTTAATCCCTGGATCATGACAGCAGCTGCCGTCATTGCAATTATATTCTCATTTATCGGAAAGATTGGAGCATTTTTACAGACCATTCCCGGGCCGGTTATGGGTGGTGTTATGATACTTCTCTTCGGCCTTATTGCAAGCCTTGGAATTGATCAGCTGATTAAGAACAGGGTTGACCTCTCGAATCAGAAGAATATTGTAATACTCTCATTAATTCTCGTCACCGGAATAGGGGGACTTTTTATTCCTGTCGGCGAATTTAAGCTTGCAGGCATCGGCCTTGCAGCAATAATCGGTGTCTTCCTGAACCTTGTTCTTCCGGAGGATGTTAAAAGTAGTGGGGAGGCGAATAATTAATTATGTCTGTTCACTCTTTTTCGCACCCGCTTGTGGCGCATAAGGTCAGCCTTCTGAGAGATATGAAGACAAATTCCAAGGACTTCAGGGATATCGTCACTGAACTCACCATGCTTCTCACCTATGAGGCTACAAAAGATCTTGAACTTTCAAAGGATTTCATAACCGGATGGGAGGGTAAACCTGTTGAGGTTGAGAAGTACCTGGAGAAGGATCCTTCAATAATCCCTGTCTTCAGGGCGGGAATCGGGATGCAGGAGGGATTTATGAAAGTATTTCCTACTGCCAGAATCAGTTATATTGGCTATTACAGGGATCATGAGACCCTTCAGCCGATGAAATATTACGCAAAGCTAGCAGATGGTATCAGCGAGAGAACTGTATATATCCTTGACCCGATGCTTGCAACCGGTGGAACAACCTCGGCTGTATGTACTCTCCTGAAGGAGGCCGGCTGCGGGAAGATTAAGGTGCTCTGTGTCATTGCAGCGCCTGAGGGAATTGAGAGGATGGAGAAGGAGCATCCTGATGTAGTCATAATTCCGGCAGTTATAGACACTAAGCTGGATGAGAACGGGTACATCGTACCGGGACTTGGAGATGCGGGAGACCGCCTCTTTGGAACCAGATAAATATTTTAGTTTTTTTCTGATTATTATGAATGATAAATTATCGAGCTTTCTTCCGGTGTACATCAAAGGCATTCTTATGGGTGTCTGTGATATAATTCCGGGTGTATCCGGCGGAACAATGGCCCTCATTACAGGGATTTATGAGAGGCTGATCAGGGCTGTCGGCAATATTGAGCCAGATATTCTGATAACTTTCCTGAAGAGGGACTGGGACGGATTTCTGGAGGAGCTTAAGAGAATTGATCTCTTATTCCTGATTGTTCTTGCTGCCGGAATAGGGACATCTTTTATCCTGATGTCAAATGTAATACTTATTCTTCTGAATGACTATTCGGCAGAGACTTATTCATTCTTTTTAGGTTTAATTGCTGCATCTGCTGTTGTGATCTACGCAGGGTCAGGTCCTGTCTCAGTAAAGACCGTCTCAGGGCTTATAGCCGGAATTTTAATCGGTCTTATTGTATCCGGCCTGAGTGCCTTTGATCCGGGTCATAGTCTGCCTGTTCTGTTCATCACCGGGGCATTTGCGATATGTGCAATGGTTCTTCCGGGAATTTCCGGTGCATACATTACAATGATAATGAATCAGTATGAGTACATGCTCCATGCCATAAAGACACTCTCGGTGATTGATATTGCGGCGTATATGGGCGGTGCTGTTATAGGTATTCTTCTCTTTACAAAAGCGCTTAAATATCTGATAAGCCACTATCATGCTCTCATGCTGGCTGTCCTCACCGGATTTATGCTGGGTTCATCAAGGATGCTGTATGGAAAGATTATGGAGGATGGCGGTTTTGATGGGGGCATTTATCTCTTCCTTCTCCTTGGAATATTTGTCATTGCGCTGATTGAATTTATCAGAAGGCGATGCGGTAGTGGATGTCTTGAAAACTGAACATTTTACCTTTTTTTTAACTGTAATGTCTGGATCCGGCGGAGAATGAATATTTTTTCTGATTCTTTGATCTTCTGACAGTTCAGCCGGAAGTACAGGAATAAGAACCAGGCTTTTATTACAGAAAAGAAGAATTTTTAATTTTCCAGGCGAAAATTTTGCCTGCCTGAACTGACGGCAGTTCACCTGATAAAAGCCGTTTTACCGGATAAATTTAAGTTTACAGGATTTTTCCGGTCTCGTGCTCATATTCTGGTTTATGTTATGGACAGATGTTCTGGTTTATTATCTTACCCGGAACGGTCGTTAATCCCGGGTTTTGATACGGAATACTTTATTTCAGTTCTGGCACAGACTTAAGGTTACTGACGTCTGTTTTTACCTGATTTTAATGGATATTATGTCATATACCTTAATCAGGTTCACTTTCTGGTGCTTTTGGTATTGCAGACTGCCGGCCGGACGGGTCAGGTAATTGTCCGGCGGGCAGTTCTACAATAGTAATATTATAGTCATGTGTTATGAACTTTACTCAATTTTGTATGAATTACGGTTAATGAATTAATTAAACCTATTTACTATAGTGATACTCCAAGCATTAATAGTAAGAACAGGATGAAGTCATATGTACTGTGGGTCACTGCACAGAATGTTGTATTGTAGCGTGTTCTTAAGAGTCCAAAGAGAATTCCGGCGATGAAAACCGTAATTATGCCATCCCAGTTGTACTGAAAGGCGTGTAGGGCGGCAAAGAACATGGCCGAGAGTATTATTCCGTATCTTGGCTGAAGAACTCCCCTGACTGCAATCTCCTCACCAAAGCCTGCTGATACAGACGCTGCGATTATGCCCGGAATTGTGAGGTATGGTGATAGGAGGAATTCAAATTTATCGGTGTCTGTAATATTCCAACCGAAAAAACTCCATATTGCGGTGACTATATCGTCAAGAGCTGTGAAGAGGAGAACCAGAACTGCTCCGGCTGCCAGTGCCGCCAGCACCTGCCTGACCGTTGGCCTTTCAAGCCCGATTCTCTTAAGTACGCCTTTTAGATCTCTCTTCAGGAATAGTCCGGCAGCGGCAAACGATCCTATTGTCATCCATATCAGGCCGTATATGTCAGTTCCCACTGTGCCGGAAAAAAATTCAGGATCTGATACCACTGAACTCAATATAATCTCTGAGAGGAAAGGAGGTTCACCTGTTACTGTTACCGGTATTATCAGAATCAGCACCACTGACAGGACAACTGCAAGCCCGGATGCATGAAGGAATGATTCAGGGTCGATTGGAATGCAGCGGGAGAGGTACCTGCGTAACGGCCTCAGATAACAGAGGCAGGCTATAATAAACCCAAGAAATGAGAGGAGAATTATCTCAAGTGACTGTATGATCTTTCCGGTATCCACAGAGTCCGGTATTGCATTGATATTTCCGGTTGTCAGAAGATTTGCGGGCATTACCCCCATTATACCCACAAATACAGATATGAGGGCTATGCCTGCAATTAATGCGATAACGTACAGTGCTGCCAGAGGTTTTGGTATTTTGCCGGAATCTGCCAGATATGCAAGTACTGCTGCAAGGACAAAGGGTGAGACCTCAAGTGATGCGGTTGCAAAGGCGTTCACCTCACCTCCGGGCCATTGTATCAGTGCAAAGAGGGAGAATACTGCGAAAAAAAGTACAAGTGCTATTACCCCGTTTTTGTCAAAATATTCTTCATTAGTCATTTATTCATCAGTATTGTTATATTATTGTCCTATTGAATCCTTTAATCTCTTTTGGATGAACCAATGTTATTCTTATTTTAGTTATTGAAGGCAAATTAATCAGACGGAGTTATTTAATGTATATTGGCATTGATCACGGTACCTCTGCGATCAGGTTCTCCTCAGGTGAGGATAAATTTAAAATATCCAGAAAGGATGCAGTTAATTTCAGCTATGGTGATTTAAACCGGCTCTGTCCTCTGGAATGTATAGAGGGCATTGCTGTCTGCTACTCGATGGGCGATGCGATTACTGAAATTACCCCGATAAGTAAAGTCAAAAACAGGGGTATTGTCACAAGGGAAGGTGCCGGTGAGCATATCGGCGGCGGGACAAAGGTCTATGACGAGATTGAAAAGAGCGGCATTCCTGCGGTTGTAATTCCCGGCATACACCGTGGTTCGCCAACAGATCCCAGATTTAAGGTATATTCTCACCAGACAAGCCCTGAGAAGATTGGCATTGCCTACCAGGTTTATCAGGACCTCGGCAGTAATTTCATAGTTTCGGATATCAGTTCAAATACAGTCAGTCTTCTTGTGACCGGCGGTCATATCACCGGTGCATTTGATGCCTGCATCTTCGCACCCGGAACAAAGCACGGGGCTATTGATGTTGACGGAATAAGAAAGATTGACAGCGGTGAATGGACTGCAAACGAGGCATTTCTCCATGCCGGCATTGATGAGAATGTTCCTCCTGAATACAGGAGGGATACCCTTGCAATGTTTGCTGCGATGGAATGTGCCTCTCTTAAACTTTTAAACCGTGATGCACCTGTTGCCCTTGCCGGTTCAATGGCAGAAGATGTTTCAGCAATTGTTTCATCCCTGCTGGATGAGGAAGTATTTGTGTATGATGAATGGGCGGCATCAGACGGACTGTCAATGATTGCTTCTGATGTCTTCTCCGGCAAAAAAGAGATTCTTGGTCTTTCAGTCTCTGGTCAGGACTAAATATATAGATCATATCCCTAATATATTTTATTTCGACAGAGTATTTATTTTTGGGCCGTAAATTATTCTCATTGGCAGAATTACAGGTGCAAATCCGTACCTGGATTTCTTCTGCTCCGGGTGTATTTATGGACATTGCATCATTTAACTCTGAATCAATAACCACGGATAATTTTCCGGATGGTAATATGCTGCCATCCGAAGTGGATTCTCTGGCTGGTGTTCTGGAGAGAATCTCTGAAGGCAGAGATTTTAAGGCGCTGGAACTGAGTTTATCCTCAGATCTTTCCTTAAGGCTTTTATCTGCCATTAAACGGGCGTTTGGAAGTTATATAGAGCAGAATAAACTGGGCCGGCTGGCACTGGAAGCGGTTCACAGTAACCCCGTGCCCATGCTTCTATACGATCCCGGCGGGAATATTGTGGACCTTAACCGGGCATTTATTGATATGAGCGGCTATTCTGAAGATAAACTGCGTTCAATGAATATCAGGGACTTTAAAGCTGTCTCAGATGAGGGTGCCGGATTTAAGGCATGCCTTGAGAGAAGGAGTGCGGTCAAATCATACCAGAATGTCTCCCTTCCCACAGGAGAGAAATTTATAGACCAGAGGCTGACTCCGATATCTGGCAGTTCAGGTGAAATAGAGTTTATATTTGGCACTTATATTGATCAGACGAAGATCATATCCCGGTATATCTATACTGACGGCTGTATTGAGAAGATGATCTTTAACCTTGAACTCCTCTCTGCCGGAAGTACGGCTTTTGATTACTCACTCCCTGAAGGCAATGAATATACCGGGAGACTGGAAAAGAAGTTTGCAGGTATGAATGATCAGCTAAGGCTTGCAAAAGGGGAGATTGATCTCCTTTTAGACGACTCTGTTCATCTGACTGAGGCGGCCGTAATGGGAGACCTCTCTTACAGGGTTGATGAGTCAAAACATCCTGGTGATTTTGGGAGGGTTATCAGTGGTATTAACAGGGCACTGGACTATGTTTCGGGTCCGGTCTCAGAGACAGTAAGAGTTGCCAATGCATATTCCTGCAAAAATTTTGGTACCCGTTTTTCTGAAAAGATTGATGTCAGAGGGGATTTTCAGGCTCTTAAGTCTGCCCTGAACTCTGTTGGTGTAGATATCGGTCAGGCAATGAATGAGGTAAACACTGCTGTAAATGAACTGGCTGATTACTCGGCAGGGACATCAGAGAGCATTAAGGAAGTTCAGAAGGCCATAGAAAAAGTTGCGGAGAACACCCAGGAGCTCTCTATGGATTCCGGAAAACAGCTTGATTCGATAGATAATGTTGCAATGGCGGTCACTGATCTCTCAGCGTCCATAGAGGAGATAGCCAGCCAGTCTTACGAGGTTAAAGAGATTGCATCCCGCGTAATAGAGAGTGGAGGAAAAGCCAGAGGGATGGGTGAGGAAGCCTCCGATAAGATGAAGTCTGTTGAATCGGTTGCCAGAGAGAGTGTTGAGAGGATCTCCGGACTTAACGGAAGAATGCATGAGATAAATGATATTGTGAAGCTCATCAATGAAATCTCAGGGCAGACAAATCTTCTGGCTCTGAATGCCGCAATAGAAGCTGCGAGAGCGGGTGAACACGGACGAGGTTTTGCTGTCGTTGCAAGGGAGGTAAAGAGCCTTGCCGGTGAGTCAAAGAAAGCTACGGCTGATATTGAAAAGCTGATCTCTGAGATTCAGAAAGAGTCTGCAGATACGGTTCTCTCAATGAATAATGCATATGAGGAGATTGGGGAGGGAATTGACAGTGTCAGACGGACTCTTGAGGTCCTGAATGAAATTGTCGTCAGTGCTGATCAGGCATCGTACGGCATAATTGAGATCTCAGGGACTACGGAGATTCAGGCACATTCAACAAATAAGGTGATGTCTCTTATGGAGGAGGCGAATGTTTTAACAAAAGAAAATCTTAGCAGAATTGAGGATGTAGCTGCATCCAGTGAGGAGGTGCTGATGTCAGCGGAAGAGATCTCAGAGAGCACTGAGGAGGTTGCGGCAATGTCAGGAGAACTGAATGCCCTGATTCATACGTTCAGATTCCGCTGCTGAATTATGAAATATTCAGGAATTTATTTTTCACTCCTATTCACCACAAAGAGGCCTTATCTGGTAGTATTTTATTTTCTGGCTAATTTATGCTTTTTTCAGTGAGAAGCAGATTTTCAGGCCCTCTTTTTCACTGCCTGATACTCTGTCGGCAGCGTAAATGACTCCTCCGTACCTCTCTTCAATAAGAGTCCTGACTATGTATAAGCCAAGACCTCTGCCTGATTTAAGTTTTTCAGCCCCCTCACCCCTTACTGTTCTCTCAAAACATCTGGCTTTGAGTTTATCCGGCATTCCGGGGCCGTTGTCTTCGATGCAGATAAGTACTTTTTCCCCTTTTGGTTCAGCTGTAATTTTTATTCTGCACTCTTTTTCTTCCGAATATTTTTTTGAGTTCTCTATCAGATTTACAAAAACTTCTGTTAAAAGTTCATCTGCAAGGACTTTGATATCTGTTTTTTCATATTCGGGACTTATGCCGGATATATGGTCCAGAGCTTCATCAATGGTTTTTGAGAGGCTGACCGGTTTTAATGCCTTATTGTAGTCCCTGATCTTTCTTATCATTGAGACATTGTTTATTATCCTTATGCTCTGTTTTACGGCATTTTTTACCTTTCCGGAACATTCCGCTTCAAAACCTTCCGTCTCTTCACTGAGCATTTCAGCATAACCGAGTGCTGCCATATTTGCATTGTTTATGTCATGCGTCATCAGGTCCAGATAGAAGTTGGCTTCCTCATTTGCCTCTTTCAGTTCAGATGTTCTCTTTTCAACGAGATTTTCAAGGTTTTCATTCTGCTCTTTTATTATCTCTTCTGAATTTTTCAGCCGGAATATCATCTCATTGAGGGTTTCAACCATATTTCTGATACTCTTCTCAAGCTGAATGAATTCGCGGCCTCCGTTATTGGCACTTATCTGATGCTTAAGCTCACCTGAGGCAATTATATCAACATCTCTGACAATCGCCCTGACCGGTCGTGTCATAATAACCGATGCCAGGTATATCGAGATTATTATCAGGGTCAGCATAAGCAGAAGCGTAGCAATCTGCGATATCAGTAGGCTTGTAAGATTTCCTTTCAGGATTGAGTCATCATACTCAAAGGCTGCTACAATTGAGATATCTGATGCATATTCCTGATTGTAAAGGTCAATATAGCGATAGTTTACTGTCGTCAGGTTTTTGGAATCCACGTAGGTATAATCACTTTTGGAACTTATGATCCGGCTTACTGTTTCTTCCTCGCCCGGAAATTTATATCCGGAAGTTCCTATTGCATCAGAGAAGACGTCAAAAAATCTGACTCCGATGAGATTTGGGTTGAGTTCCTGAATTTTCCCTGCGGTATCACCATATTTTAAATAACTTCTTGCATCGTTCTCTTCAATATCATATGAGATCTCAAGAATTTCTGTATGGTCCGGTGATGGCATGTAACCATATTTTTTTGTGACTGAATTGTCCAGAATGCTTGTTACAACCCTGTCTCCATGATATGAATCACTGTTTCTGATATTGTCAAGGTAATCAGAGAAAAATTTTATTTTACCTAAATCCAGCCCTAAATCCGGTTTAAATGTAGTTTTGGTGATGACATTGCTCTCATTGAATATATACAGGTTATACCGTTCACCAAGCCGGTATTTTATATCAATGAGGTCACTGTCAGACAGTTCTCCGCCGGATGAACTGTACTCTGCCAGGTATATTTCAAATGCAGATTTCAGTTTTCCATCAAGACTTCGGTCATAGATCTCAAGGCCTTTGTTTATGACATATGTCAGTTCTATCATGCTGCTTTCGGTATTTTTCTGGAGCTGAATGCTGTTCTCAGTAAGTTCGTCCGAAAGCTGAGTATAATGTAATAATGAAAGGGAGATTACAAAGGGCACTATAATAACAATGCAGAGCAGCAGGATATATGTTGAATATGAATGGCTACCTATGCCTGTCATCTTCTTTATACTCATATCATTTCCTGTCCGATACCTCTTTTCCCCGGAATAAAATTATTCAGAATTATTTTATTGTATTATAATTTTTCCTGATTCAATAAAAGTATGTCTGTCTGTAAATTGACTGCATTGCGATATCTGCTATGCATTCTGATCGCACTACAAGGTCTTAGGCAGACTTTCCTGAGAATTCGTGAAAGTTTTGTTAGACTACAATCCGGACCATTATTTCAGCCGGATGTCTGGTAAAAGTCCGGTTCTGTTATCGGTGTCAGAAAAAAAGAATATAATTTAAAATTTATTTTGATTGGGTTTTGGCTGATGTTATTACATCATGGGAGGCATGCCGCCCATTCCACCCATTCCGCCGCCCATTGCAGCCATCTCTTCAGGGCTTGGTCCGCCTGAGCCTGATGATGCAATGACGTCATCAATGCGAAGGATCATTACTGCTGCTTCTGCTGCTGATGCAATTGCCTGTGTCTTTACGCGCAGTGGCTCGATTACACCTGCTGCAAGCATGTCTTCCGGCTTTGCATCGAATACATTGAGACCAGTTGTTTTGTTTCCTGCCTCGTGCTCTGAGCGGAGTTCTACAAGCATGTCGATTGGGTCAAGTCCTGCATTCTCTGCAAGTGTGCGTGGGATGATCTCAAGAGCTGTTGCGAATGCTTCGATTGCAAGCTGTGAGCGTCCTTCCTGTGATGCTGCGTATTCACGGAGTCTGAGTGAAAGTTCAACTTCAGGTGCACCGCCGCCTGCGACAAACTTTCCGTCTTCGACTGCAACTGATACAACGCGGAGTGCGTCTTCAAGTGCACGGTCAAGTTCATCTACTACGTGCTCTGTACCGCCACGGACGATGAGTGTGCATGACTTTGGATTCTCACAGTCTGTGACAAAGATCATATCTTCGCCGCCGACCTTCTTCTCCTCTACCATTCCTGCCTTTCCAAGTTCACCTGTATCAATTGCGTCAATTGATGAGATGACTGAAGCGCCTGTTGCACGTGCAAGTTTTGTTAAGTCTGACTTCTTTACACGGCGTACTGCAAGGATTCCTGCCTTTGCAAGGTAGTGCTGTGCGATGTCGTCAATTCCTTTCTGGCAGACGAGGACATTTGCGCCTGATTCGATGATCTTGTTGACGAGGCCTTTGATCATCTTCTCTTCTTCATCAAGGAACATCTGGAGCTGGTCCGGTGATGTGATTGAGATCTCTGCATCAACTTCGGTCTTTTTGTACTCTACCGCAGCGTTGAGGAGAAGGATCTTTGCTGCCTCTACCTTCTTTGGCATAGCAGGGTGTACACGCTCTTTGTCGATTACAACACCTTCGATAATCTCGGAGTCCTCAATTGTGCCGCCGACCTTCTTCTCGACCTTTACAAAGTCTGTGTCAACTGTGCCGTCCTCATCAGCGATCATTGTGATTGCCTTTACGACGAGCTCATTGAGTTTATCCTTTGCTGCTTCTGCACCTTTGCCGGTCATTGCTGTGTCGGCAATCTTTTTGAGCATCTCGATGTCATCTGCTTTAATCTCGATTGCCATCTCTTTTAGCAGTGCCTGTGCTTTGTCTGCTGCAAGGCGGTAACCGTGTGCAATTACTGTTGGGTGGACATCCTGTTCGAGGAGATCTTCTGCACGCTTTAAAAGTTCGCCTGCAACGACAACTGCTGTTGTTGTACCGTCTCCGACTTCATCGTCCTGTGTCTTTGCAACTTCGACCATCATCTTTGCGGCCGGGTGCTCGATATCCATCTCTTTGAGGATTGTGACACCATCGTTTGTGATTACTACATCACCGATTGTGTCAACGAGCATCTTGTCCATGCCTTTTGGTCCGAGTGTTGTCCTTACTGCGCCTGCAACTGCCTTTGCTGCTGCAATGTTTCCGCTCTGTGCGTCGCGACCGCGTGTGCGGGTGCTTCCTTCTTTAAGAATAAAGATTGGCTGACCACCAAGATTTGCTACCATAGTATAATCACCTATATTATTTCCTAAAAATGTGGTTAGTGGTTCTATATATACTTTACTGGTGGTCGATCATCTCAATGAAGTCGGTTCCGGAACTCAGGTCTGAGAGTTCTGATTCGCCAATAATCAGTGTTTTGCCTATCTTTTTCTTCTTTTTATAATCGGTAAGGACGCACACCGCCTTTGAATCTGTGATGTCAGATATATTTCCTATGAGGGCAGCGCGCCTGATTGTTTTCTGAGTTGTCCCGTATCCGGTGAGGACGGTCTCCTTCTCAAATACAACCAGCGCCTCAAAAGGTGCTCTCTGCATAATGTGGGTTTCAAGTCCGAGCCTCTCGAAGTCTGCCGGAATTTTCTCGTTTGAAGTTTTTTCCTTCTGTCTGGTCTCGGGTGTTTTATGCGAGAGGAGATCTATTGCCTCAACAATTGCACTGTCAAACATCTCCTCAAGTTTAATGGCTATATCGAGCGTTGTACTCATACCGCCTTCATATTTGGATATCGTCCGCCTTGAGACACCCAGTATGGCTGCAAGGTCGCCCAGGGAGAGGTTTTGATCTTCACGCAGATTTCTTAGTCTGTTTCCGTTGATATTTACATAAAGGCCGCCTGGCTGGGCATAGACCAGGGGTGGAACCTCATCAACAAAAAAATCATAGAGGGTTGTTGCACTTGTGGCGATGATGCCATATCTGAGATAAACGGCGCCTCTTTCAAGGTCAGAATCTCTGGCCTTTTCACCAACTATTATTGGTTTACCTCTGAGGTGTGTTGCAATAATATGAAGATCGCTTGCACTATCCTCACCTACACTGTCTATATGAGGCACGACCTTTATTACGAGAATATTCTCTCTCTTTCTTGCGATAAGATCAAAGCTTCTGGGGCGTATGCCACATCTCTCCGAGATATTGTAGCCCGCCATAAGAAGGATACTGATTACAGTCTGAAGCAGTCTCTCATGCGTCATTGCACTATACAGTTTGATTAGTATCCGGAGGATATATATTAATACTGTATTTGCCATGATATTCAGACTCGGACTTGATGATACTGATTCTCCTGACGGGATGTGTACAACTTATCTCGCCTCAGTAATCTCTGATAAGCTCATAAGTGAAGGTATAGCTGTTAATGAAATGCTTCTTCTCAGGCTAAATCCCAATGTGAAATTTAAGACAAGGGGCAATGCTGCTGCCTGCCTGATATGCGTGGGGGATATGGATTCAGCCTTTGATACAGCCTGTGTACTGGTTGAGAGATATTCAGATTTTGACTGTGAAAATACAAATCCCGGTGTTGTTGTAGTTGCAGAGGATGCAAGACCTGATTCCGGGTTCTATCTCCGGGCGCTCAGGGACTTCTGTACAATTGACGAAGCTGTCAGGCTTCTGGACAGTATTCCGGACGGGAAAGTGAGGTACAGGGGATGGAAGAATAAAAGAGGTCTGATCGGTGCTGCCGCGTCAGTTTCAGCAGAACCTGACGACTGCACATATGAGCTTCTTGTGTACAGGAACCCGGAAGATAAGGGTCTGCGGTATGTTGACAGGGAGAGTCTCTTTGAGGCCGAGGAAAAGACATATCCCCATACCTGGGATTCGGTTGATATGGTCAATAACGCAGTTGTGTGTGTGCCGCATACTCCTGACCCTGTGCTTTACGGAATCAGGGGCGAGTCTCCGGAATGGGTGAGGAGGGCTGATTCATATATTATATCCCAGGTCCCTGAGAGAAGATCGGTTTTCAGGACAAACCAGGGCACTGATGCACATCTCACAGATGCAGATGCCGGTAGCATTGAGGATGGAAAGTCCTACAGGGTTCCCGGCAGAGTCCTCTCAGTTCCGGAATCAGGGCATGGCGGGCATGTCTCCTTTATGCTTGAGGGAATGGGTGGCTCTCCGGTCAGGTGTATGGCGTACGAGCCGACAAAGAATTTCAGAAACACTGTCCGGGCGCTTATCCCGGGAGACCTGATCATTGTATGCGGCAGTTATAAGGGTGGCAGCATAAACCTTGAGAAGATTCAGGTCATGGAAACTGCGGTGCTGACTGAGGAAAAGCCTCCGGTATGCGTATGCGGGAAGAGGATGACAAGCGCAGGTTCAGGCAAGGGGTATAAATGCCGGAGATGTTCGGGGAAGAGTATGGTACCCGAAATTTCGGACCTTAAAAGAGATCTCAGTCCGGGGTGGTACGAAGTTCCGCCGGTTGCCAGGAGGCATCTGTCAAAACCTCTTGTCCGGGATATTGTTAAGATTTCAGAATTAAATCATACTAATTTTTGAGGGAAATATGTTTATTTTTGTAGCTTCTGTCATGTTAATTTCAATTTCAGCATTTCCATACATATATTATTTATTTGGGATGAAATTTGGAAAAAAAACTCGCCCTGTGAAATTATTGAAGGAATTTCCTGAAATATCTATAATTATTTCTGCATACAATGAGGAGAAAATTATTTCAGAAAGAATTGATAATCTGGCAGAAAGCGGATATCCCAAAGATAAGTTTGAACTTATTTTCATAGATGATCATTCTGATGATAACACCAGAATTCTTGCAGAATCTAAACTAAATAGTTCTGGAGTAAATTACAAAATATTTTCAAATGCTGAAAGAAAGGGAACAAACAAGTCATATAATTTTGCTTTGACTAAAACCAGAAACAATATTATTGTTACAACTGACGCAAATAAATTTTTTGAAAAAAATACCCTGGAAATTTTAATCTCACGCTTGGTTTCTGATGATTCTATTGCGGCGGTATGTGCTGATGTCAGACCTTTTGAAGAGTCCAAAATTGAGAAACTGGGGGGAATGGAGAATATATACAGAAATTTTTATGGAAGAATGTGTGACTGGGAGTCTGCGAATGACTCAACATATAACTTCAATGGTGCTCTGGTTGCCTTTAAAAAGGAAATAATATCTTCAATAAAGGAAAACAGAGGTGCAGATGACGCAAATACTGCTTTTGAAGCAATAAGGAACGGGTACAGAGCCGTCTATGTCATTGAGTCAGTAATATATGAAAAAATACCATCCGGAATAAATAAACAGTACAGGCAGAAAGTTCGTAGGGCAAAGAGACTTATTGAGGCAACATTATTCAATCTGGACTTACTTAAAGAGAAGAGGACCTTCTCGAGAAGATTCTATCCTTTTAGAATAATGATGTATGTTTTGTCTCCGGCATTTTTCCTTGTTGGTTTAGCCTTGTTTATACTATCAGTGTTATTTTATAATGTTCTAGCCGGGGCGATAATTATTGTTTTATTCATACTTTTCATCAGGTTGAATGGGTCCTCATTTATCTCTTCATTCACACTGAATCAGATATATCTGCTGGCAGGGTTATTTAAAATTAATGAGAATATGACTTTGTGGGAAAGTACTTCTGTCTAAGTTATTCGGTTGGCAGGGAAAAATTTTCTAAGCCACAATTCAGTACATACTATTCTCCAGATTTCTGAAGAATACTCTTTTTTACCGTCAATAAAATCACAATAGTCTGAACAGACCATTTCAGAATTCCAGTATTTCCTTGAAGCAAATGAATCAGACCTCATTACTTCAAGGATATTTTCCTTTAATTCTTCTTTCATCCAGACTTCTTCGGGGGTGGAAAAGCCTTTTTTATCCATCCTGCACCTGATCTCTTCAGGGATAATTCCTTTAACTGATTTTCGGAGGATATATTTTGTAATTCCGTTTCTGATCTTCTTATCAGCAGGCAGTTTATTGACATATTCAATTATCCGGTAATCTAAAAAAGGCACTCTGGCTTCAACTGAGAAAGCCATTGACATCCTGTCTTCCCAGTGAAGCAGGTATGGCAGATTGGCACTTGTCAGGTCTGTCAAAAGGGCTTCATTCAGATTACCCTGATATCTGACCAGTGGTTCTTCATATCCGTTTATCAGGTCTCTTCTGTCTTTACGGACAAAGAATTGCTTCAATGCGTATTTTAGGAATCCTGAATGGTATTTTAACATCCCTGCCAGTTCTTTGCAGGCTTTAAGATAATATCTATTATGGATAAGGCTGGAGATATGACTGTATAAATAAGCAATATAACCTGCAAATATCTCATCTGCCCCCTGTCCGTCAAGTACAACTTTTACATTTTTTGATAAATATCTCATTATGCAGTACTGTGAGTAAAGAGTAAGCTGCATGAATGGTTCATCATTTGAATATATCAGGTGATCAAGATCGTTCCATAAATCTTTGGGGTTTGGGCTGATATAGTGGGCATTTACATCCGTAGAATTGACAACGATTTTGATATAGTCACTTTCATCAAACTTTTTTTCATTGAAAACTGCTGAAAAAGTCTTCTGCTTTGGGGCATCAGGGTTATTTTCTTTAAGTATTTTATTGATTAGTACTGTAATTGTTGATGAATCAAGCCCGCCGCTCAGGCATGTCCCTGTCGGGACATCACTTCTCAGATGTAGTCTTGTTGAGTCTTTTAACAGCTCAAATAATTTTTCTGCGTCTTTTTTATCTGTTTTATCGTTGGATATTATATCATTGCTTTTTCCGGGAGAATAATATTTTGTTATTTCAGGTTGGCTGTTCATATGTATTTTCATGAAATGGCCAGCCGGCAACTGTAGAACTCCTTCAAACATGGTTTCATTTGTATGATCTGAGAGACCCCATTTAAGGAAATTTATTACCTGCCTGTCATTTGGCTTTTTACCGACATCCGGGCAGCAGCAGAGTGCTTTTATCTCTGAGGCGAATATGAAATTGTTATTTTTTACTGTATAATATAATGGTTTGATTCCATATCTGTCACGCGCACAAAATAGTTCTTTTTTATTTTTATCCCATATTGAAAAAGCCCACATACCGTTAAATCTTAAGAGGCATTCCGGTCCCCATTCTTCATAACTGTGGATAATTACTTCACTATCAGTTCTGGATCTGAAAATATGGCCTTTTTCTATGAGTTCTGTTCGTATCTCCTGGAAATTATATATTTCACCATTGAATGTCATCCAGAGTGTTTCATCTTCATTTGTCATTGGCTGTCGCCCTTCATCTGAGAGATCAATTATTGAAAGGCGGCGGTGTGCAAGTCCGATCTCGTTTTCGATGAAGATACCCGAATCGTCCGGACCTCTGTGCGACAGGGTTTCTGACATTAGCATTAATTGGTTTTTATTGATATTTTCTCCTGATAAGTTATAATGTCCTGCAATCCCACACATTGTAATAGATATTTTTTATTTATTCCAATAACTATTCTTCCTCTGGGGAATTGTTTCTGATTCAATAATAATTTTAATATCATAAGCTAAATGTTAAACAAAGGAGATTTTATGGATTTTAACCAGTTTAAAAATAAGAGAATATTAATTATTGCGGGACTTGTTGCTGTATTTACACTTCTCTCCTTAATGATCCGGCTTATCCCTGCCGGAAATTTAGTTGCTGTGGACGGGGTAAATCTGCTTGGCAATGATCCGTGGTATAACCTGAGGCAGATTGAGCTCCTGATATCGGACTCGCTGCAGTACCCGTGGTATGACCCGATGACAAAATACCCTATTGGGACTAACAACTTCTGGGGGCCGCTCTATCCCCTCATTGCAGCAGTTATGTGTATTGTTACCGGTGCGGCAACACGCACCGACATCATGTACGTCTCTTCCTGGCTGCCTGCCCTTATGGGTGCTGCAATGGTGCCTCTGATGTACTTCACAGGTGAGCGCCTTTCCGGGTATAAAACCGGACTTATTGCAGCCTTTCTGGCAGCAATAGTGTCCGGACAGTTCTTTTACAGGTCTCTCTTCGGGTTTGTGGATCACCACGTGGCAGAGGTCTTCTTCAGTACTCTCTTCTGCCTTGTGATTCTCTTCTATCTCTCATATGTCAGGGATAATCCTGTAAATCTGAAGGATACGGAATCACTTAAAGTTCCGGCAATGATAGCCGCAGGGGCAGGATTTGCCTATTTCCTGGGTCTTGCCGTAATGCCGACAATGCTTCTCTTTGCATTCATTATGGCTGTATATACCGGAATTCAGTTCATCTATGATCATATCAAGAGTAAACCGTCAGATTTTCTTCTTCTGTTCAATGTGGTTGCATTTCTGACAGCCATAGTCCTCTATGTTGCACTCATCGGCATCAGGTTTGAGGGCTTTGATATGGCAAGATATTCTGTCGGTCATATTTTTGCATATCTGGCTCTGATCGCCGGAACGGTGGTATTATATGCCCTTTCAAATAAACTCTCGGATAAACCGTCATACTATTATATCGGGGCGATATTCGGGCTTGCAATAGCAGGTCTGCTTGCTCTTATGGTCGTCCTGCCTGACCTGTACACAATAATAGTGAATGGCCTGTGGAGTTTTTTTGGATATCAGACGACACTTTCAACAATCCAGGAGGCAAACCACTGGAGCCTGGGACAGGCATGGAATGCATTTAACTTCGGCCTGATAATGATAGTCCTTGCATTCTTTGTGATGGTCTATCAGTTTATCCGCGAGCACAAACCGGAACTTATCTTCACCATTGTCTGGTCGCTTGTTATTCTTTATGCGACAACCGTTCAGCTGAGATATGAGTACTATCTCGGCGCAAACATTGCATTGATGTCAGCTTTCTTCATAGCGTGGACGCTTGATTACGGCCTGAAGGATATACTCGGATTTGCCGGAATAAAGCCTCAGGAGAAAGTTACCGATGAGGTGGCTGAAGAAGAGAATTCCGGGAAAAAGAAGAAAAAGCCGGCAAAGAAGGTTCATGTTTCAAAACCAAAAACAGTCCCGGCCGGAATCACCGTTGTTGGTGTAATATTTCTGCTTCTCTTCAGCTATTTCTCACTAAATGTCGATCTCGCTGTCTCAAATAATGTTGATGGCATAAACGGAGACTGGATGGAGTCGCTTGAGTGGATGGGTGCGAATACCCCAGAAACCGGAGTTGATTATTACAAACTATATGAAAAAGAATCCTTTGAATATCCTGAGGGGGCCTACGGTGTTATGTCCTGGTGGGATTACGGCCACTGGATAACTTTCAATGCCAAGAGAATGCCTAATGCAAACCCGTTCCAGGAGGGAGTTGCCGGCGAGAACGGTGCTGCTGCATTTTTTGTTCAGACCGATGAGAGCGCTTCAGACCGCGTGCTTGACAATCTTGATACAAGGTTTGTCATAACCGATATTGAGATGGATACCGCCAAATTCTGGGCAATGGCAACGTGGTTCAATCCGGAACTTCAGCAGTCCCCGTATGTAATGAATCTCTATCAGCACCAGGAGGACGGTTCTCTGACTCCTGCCACACTGTACAATGACAAATATTTCCGGACGATGATCTCAAAACTGCACAACTTTGACGGTTCGCTTGTCATACCGTCTGAGGTGCTGTATGTCGAATATGTCAGCGGGGATATGTACGGCGCACCGCTGCCAATAATATCAAAAGCTGAGTATATGCCTTACGAAACTGCTGAGTCTGCGGTTGCAGAGTTTAACGGTAAGAATACGAAAGCAGGCGCTGCCCTCCTGAGTCCTTCAGTTGTTCAGCCTTCTACAAAGGTGCCGGCGCTTCAGCATTACAGGCTTGTGCATGAATCCCCGACAAACCTCCTTCAGGGACAGGGTAGTGCTGATCTCAAGTACGTCAAGACATTTGAGTACGTGCCCGGTGCAAAGATCCGTGGTAACGGTATTATTGCAATAAACCTTGAGTCAGATCAGGGCAGGAAGTTTACATATATGCAGGAGAGCGTAAACGGTGAATTTACAGTTCCTTATTCTACCGGCGGTGACAATTACGGGACGAAAGTTCTCTCTGATTATACAGTCATAGATACCAAAGAGACATTTAAGGTTTCAGAGGATGCTGTGTTAAACGGCCTTTATGTCAACTGAAGCTTAAATATATCTCAAATTATACTTTTTTTGATACTGCCCTTAAAAGAAGACTGAATTCTTTCTTAATCACCTCTGCGGATGACAAACGGCTGCGGTGCCATAATTTTAAAATTTTAGTGTAAATCCCCCTGGTCTTTAGCCAAGGGGATGTAAGCGACACATATAAATATTGGCCATTATAATGTGGGAAATATATCGATTACGATAACCAAGTATTCGATATGTTACACCCTTGGGACGAGGGGTAGAGCCTGTGGACTTACGAACAATGGTTTGGGGTATGAAGCAGGAAGCCTCTGGGCCTTTAGCCCAGAGGTAGTTCACTTGGTGGAGCGGAAGAATAATCCGGAAATCTGACTCTACGAAAAAAAGAATGGATTATTTTTTAATCCTTGTGGGGTCCATATGGGTGACCTCAAATCCCGGTATAATTATCCTTACCACCGGGATATCTGTCTTACTGAGGATGCAGGCGCATATCCGGTCGGCATGCATCTCAACCTCTTCTGTCACCCGCTTAATATCACCGTCAACCGAATCGGTGCTTCTGTCAGGAATAACAGATAGTTTTACTGTATCTTCATTCTCCCTGAACCACATTCTGTTGATCTTTTTAAGTCTCTCATATCCGGCTTTCTGAATCATAAGATTTTTAGCGGCATTTTCGTTCTCTCCTGCCAGGAGTGACGCGCGGCTTTTTGCAATTCCGGTGAGTGCCCTTATAACTGCAATCTCTGGGTTAAGGTGCGCACCTGTCCCCATTACAAGCATTGCAGGATCTTTTGTCTCTGTATCGTCCGCTGCCGCAGCTACCACAGGCACGGAAGTTTTTCCGTCAAGAAGCCACAGGTGAATATCTATCCCGTTTTCCACAAATTTACCCAGGAGATCTTTTGCAGGGCCCTCTGTATCGATCACAACTCTTCTGCCAAGCATTCTTTTGCTTTCGGCAATGCTTATGGCGTCCTTTTCTATTATCTGATACATGGCATGCAGTATGGCCTCTTCCATATTGTTTCCGGCTGCAAGTCCGGTTGTGCTGCTTTTAAACAGCTGGTTGGCCATTCCCGGAGGGTCATACGGGTGATATACAGCATTTGAGGGAATAAGGACCTCTTCTTCGTTCAGTAAATCCCACACCGGACTCCAGTAAAGCAGCTGGTTGTTTTCAGGCTCCTCCGGCAGAATCAGCTCTCTTGGATCAACAGCCCTTGCCGGCCCGAAATTCTCGTAACTTCCGGTGATGAGCCTCTCGCCGCGATATTCCGCGCAGTAACTCTCCACCGCATTCATTATCGCCGCAATTTCAGCATCGTTTGGTGTCAGGCCCTTTCCTGTATGTTCCTTTGGTGCGCCGGGCCTGGTGTCAGGTGTTTTTGCGGAAAAAACCGGGATTTTTACCCTGTCAGAGGTTGTTAAATCCCTTACTTCAGTGACTCCTATGTCCATAAGAACTGATTTTAAGAGCTTTAAGGTCTCTTCAGGATCTTCTGACCTCTGCATTATGCTATGGCCAGTTTTTTTAACATTTCCGATAGCTATTGGTTCGGCACTGTACATTACTGAAAAATTGGAAAAACAACCATATATTATAGCCGACACAAAATTCATTACAGGTATGGAATCAGTTGCTGTAGGTTCGTTTGTCAGGTATCCGAGAACCGGTACTTCAGGCAGGGTTGATTCAGTTGAATTCTTTGACGGAGAGGAGTTTGCGAGAATTGAAGAGACCGGTCTGTACTACCGGACGGATACTCTGATACTCACGGATAAATATGAGAAGAGAGCTGAGCGTGGTGAACATTCCGGCATTGAAGGGCTGAAATATGAAAAAAGTCTTGATTCTGACGGAATCAAAGATGCGTTTGATAAAGTGGATGGTGTTGGTGCGGGGTAATAACTGGAAAATATTATTTTTGTTGTCCTGGCACAGTTTATCTGTCTGCGCCTGAAAATATCACTCTTCAATCGCAATTGTTGTGAGTTTTACCGACTCCACGCCCTTCTGCGCCATCAGGCTCTCAGCGATCTTTTTAATGTCACCCGCATCTCCGCGTACAAGAATGATCTCCAGGCATTTGTCATGTGAGACATGGCTGTGCAGGGATGACTGGATTATGTCTGTATGCTCATGCTGTATCTCGGTAAGTGTCTGAAGAAGTCCCCGGTGTTCATGGTCATAAACCATTGTAATTACTCCCTGTCTTTCTCCTGTAACATCAGACATCCACCTGTAGTAAGTGATGTAATTTCTGATTGCATCGCGGATTCCCTCTGAACGGGATGAATATCCTCTGTATTCCAGAATTTCATCGAATTTATCCAGAAGGTTTTTTGGGAGCGATATTCCTATTCTTGAAAGATCTGATTCCTGTGACATTTTACTCACCGTTTAGTTATTGTGTCTATTAGAAATAATTTATTTCGGACGTTTTACTATTTGAGTGAATTATTAAAAAAATTTCTTACTTATTATGTTCTGACAAAGTATTTCGATAAGAAAAAATTGTGTATTTTTATCGTATCCCGTAAACCGGGATAAGGGGTAATAATTGCGGGGTGTGTCCGGTTATATATCGAATCAGCTCTTTAATTCATAATCTGTCTGTTTTTTTGCCGTATTTGTGTTGCTATCATCACTTTAATGAGTTTTCATTTCCCACAGATCAGGTATAAGTAATATTGTCATATATTTATAAGGAGGTTTGAGTAGTAGTGAGCGATCCATTAATCCCAAGTGTAAATATCGGTCTTGTTGGTCATGTTGACCATGGAAAGACAACCCTGGTGTCACATCTGACCGGCCAGTGGACAGACCGTCACAGTGAAGAGATAAAACGCGGAATATCAATCAGGCTTGGCTATGCCGATGCAACATTTTATGAATGTCCTGAATGTGAAGGTCCTGAATCATATTCGACAGATAAGGTGTGTCAGGTATGCGGCAGTAAAACCGAACCTTTCAGAACAATTTCATTTGTAGATGCGCCGGGGCACGAGACTCTTATGGCAACGATGCTCTCAGGCTCTGCACTCATGGACGGCGCAATGCTTATTATTGCAGCCAATGAGAAGTGCCCCCAGCCGCAGACAAAAGAGCATCTGATGGCCCTTGAGCTTGTCGGAATTGAAAATATTGTAATTGTTCAGAATAAGATAGATGTTGTTTCCCAGGAAGCAGCACTTGCTCACTACCAGCAGATTAAAAAATTTGTAAAGGGCACCATTGCTGAGGATGCCCCGGTAATTCCTGTTTCAGCACAGAAGGGTATCAATATGGGCGCGCTTATTGAGGCGATCAATGCCCATATCCCTGTACCTGTAAGAGACCCCGAAGATGACCCTCTGATGCTCGTCGCCCGTTCTTTTGATATTAACAAACCGGGATGCAGCTGGCGGGATGTCAGGGGCGGTGTCATCGGAGGTTCCCTTACACAGGGTGTCTTAAATGAAGGCGACGATATTGAGATTCGGCCCGGAAGAAAGGTTGAGGCAGAAAACCAGATCCGGTGGGAGCCGATTCAGACAAAGGTGACGACCATGAATTCCGGTTCAAGAAAGGTTGCTGAGGCAACTCCGGGCGGACTGCTTGGTATAGGAACAAAACTTGATCCTGCAATCACAAAGAGTGATGCACTTTCCGGACAGGTTGCAGGGCATGTTGGCAAACTACCTCCTGTCTGGAACAAACTCTCGTTTAAAGTGTCGCTAATGGATCGTGTTGTCGGGGCGGATGATGAGTTTACTATTGATCCACTGAAGCACAAGGAACCACTGATGCTCTCTGTCGGGACAGCGGTTACAGTTGGTGTTGTTACTAATACCAAAAAGGATGTAGTGGAAGTTGTTCTCAAAAGGCCGGTCTGTGTAGCTGTTGGTTCAAGGATTGCAATAAGCAGGCAGGTCGGTGGCAGGTGGCGCCTGATCGGAATGGGAACCCTGGTAGAATAAAGGTAATCTTTGATGCCAATGCCCTTATGATTCCGGGGCAGTTTGGTGTGGATATCTTCTCTGAGATAGAGGGTGTTTTAGGTTCATATGAACCCCTGACCCTTGAGGATGTCCTATCTGAACTGAAGGGAATTTCGACCGGAAAGGGGCGTGATTCGTCTGCGGCACGTGTCGGAATAATGCTCTCTAAAAGGTGCAGAGTCGTTAGCGGCCCTTATTCCGGCTTAACTGTTGATGACAGAATAATCTCGTATGCAGAATTCTGCGGCGGGATTGTCGCAACAAACGACCGGGGACTGAAAGAGCGCCTCCTGGATAAAAATATAGATGTAATAACCTTAAGAAAACAGAAGACATTTGAGATTATTAAGGCCTGAAAAATCACCGGAGATTAAATATGTATTTTAGAATGACGCTTGAGGATAAGGTGCGTGTGCCCCCTGACCGCCTTGGTGAGGACCTTGAAATTGTTGTTATGGATGAACTTCAGAAACAGCTTGAGGGCAGTATAGACAAGGATATTGGAATATTTATTGCAGTAACTGAGATTAAGGAGATCGGAGAGGGAGATATAATTCCCAGTGACGGCGCTGTTTACTACTCTGTAATATTTGATTCAGTTGTCATGAGGCTTTCAATGCAGGAGATAATTGAGGGTGAGGTTGTTGAAACCACAAGTTTTGGCGCTTTCGTCTCTCTTGGTCCGATTGATGCAATGCTCCATGTCAGCCAGATTTCCGATGAGTACATAAATTATGACGAGAAGAACGGAAGGCTCGTCTGTCAGGAGAGCCGCAGGCAGATTGCAGTCGGAGACGGTCTGCGTGCACGTGTAGTCTCGCTCTCACTCTCAGAAAGGGACCCAAGGGAGAGCAAAATCGGTCTCACTATGAGGCAGGCGGGACTTGGAACTGAGGCCTGGTTAAAGGAAGAGGTTGAGGGAGAGATAGCGGATGGCTCCTCGCAATAAGAAATCCATTAAAGTATGCCGCAACTGTCACCACGTTGTTGACGGTGAGTCATGCGTGACCTGCGGCAGTTCAAATCTCAGCGATGACTGGGGGGGCTATCTGTATATTGTGGATCCCAAAAACTCAGACATTGCAAAAAAGATGAATATTGACATGCCCGGAAGGTATGCCCTTAAAGTTCGCTGAATATGTGGTATCTTCCAGAAGAGCATCGCAGCAGGTTTAAAGAGCCCTTTGGAGAGCTTTTTACTGATATAGTCTCGGCTCTGAATTTTTCAGGTGAATCTCCGGTCTATGCCGTTGGGGATGTTGTAACGTACAATCTCGCCAAAAACGGTGTTGTGCCTGAAGTGGCAGTTATTGACGGCATAACCATGAGAAAGATCTGCACCAAAACTCCGGTTCTGCCGGCAGAACTGGTTGAGGTTGAGAATCCTGCGGGGACGATCACACAGGAGCTTATCAATGTGCTTCTTTCAGCTCTAAAGAATCCTCCCGTTCTTGTCTATGTTATTGGCGAGGAGGATCTTGCAGTTATTCCGATGGTGATGTATGCACCTTTAGGCTCGGCAGTCTTTTATGGTCAGCCTGGTGAAGGGGTTGTTGTCAGGGTTGTTGATTCCGAATCCAAAAAAGTAGCAGAAGAGCTTTTTTCACTGTTTGTTAAGAAGGATATTCCTGATTCTTCCGGTTGATATGTTTAAATAAATCTGCGGACAATATCTGAGGGATATCGATGGACTTTGTATTCGTAAAAGAAGAGGAAAACAAGCTTCTTAACCGCACTGAGCTTGATTTTGTAATTAATTATGAAGGCGCTACACCTTCAAGGAAAGAAATTCTCGGCAAACTCTGTGCAATGCGCAATGTGCCGGTGACGAACTGTGTCGTTGATTCACTTAAGAGTGAATTCGGTAAGCAGGAGATCATTGCAAAAGCACGTATTTATACAGATGCAGAGGCTCTTAAGTCAACTGAGCTTGATTATCTGGTCAGCCGCAACAGCGCTGCACCTGAGGCAGAGGCAGAAGAGGAGGCCTGAATATCATGGTGAGCCGCTATAAATATTATAATGTTGAGGGTGACAGGGCAGAGGTGCAGAAGAAGAACTGCCCGCGCTGCGGACCCGGAGTCTATATGGCTGAGCACGGGGACCGTGTCTCCTGTGGCAAGTGCGGATATACAGAATTCAATAAATAAGAATAATGCCTGAACCGGGGCTTATACTGGGTATTGAGGGGACTGCCTGGAACCTTAGTGCCGCAATTTTTGGAGAGGATGTACTCTCTCTGCATTCAAAACCATACAGCCCGCCGACCGGTGGTATTCATCCGCGCGAGGCTGCACAGCACCACGCATCTGCTTTAAAGGACGTTATATCAAAAGTCCTTGAGGGCCATAATCCGGCTGATATTTCCGGTATTGCCTTCTCGCAGGGGCCAGGGCTTGGTCCGTGCCTGAGGACAGTCGGTACTGCTGCGAGGGCATTGTCTCTCTCTCTTGGTGTGCCTCTGATCGGTGTCAATCACTGTGTTGCGCATGTTGAGATTGGCAGGTGGCAGTGCGGCTGTGATGACCCTATAGTGCTCTATGCCAGCGGAGCGAATACACAGGTACTTGGTTTTTTAAAATCACGATACAGGATATTTGGAGAGACCCTTGATATCGGCCTTGGCAATGCCCTTGACAAGTTTGCACGCAGTAAAGGGCTGCCACACCCCGGAGGGCCGTTAATTGAGAAATATGCACTTGAAGGGTCTCCTGTTGATCTGCCCTATACAGTGAAGGGTATGGACCTTGCTTTTTCCGGCCTGATGTCTGCCGCAAAAAGCTGTAATGCCCCGATTGAGGATGTCTGTGCCGGTTTTCAGGAGAGCGCCTTTGCAATGTGCGTTGAGGTGACCGAGAGGGCGCTTGCACATGCCGGCAAGAATGAGGTTTTGCTTGTCGGAGGTGTGGGTGCGAATACAAGGCTCCGGGAGATGTTAAAGTCCATGTGTGAGGAGAGGGGTGCTGAATTTTTTGTCCCTGAGAGGCGGTATATCGGGGACAACGGTGCTATGATCGCTCTGACCGGAAAGATCATGCTTGAGGCAGGCCAGACTGTTTCTGTCAGAGATTCTGCTGTAAACCCGTCCTTCCGCTCCGATGAGGTGGAGGTTTTATGGCGGAAGGATACCGGGGATCTGCCATACAGGTCTGCCAATATGCTCTCTGACGGTTTTGCACGGGGTGCGGAGGCACTTGTCAGTGAGAGGGGTGATTATGTGATTAAGAAGCGCCTCTCCAAGAGATACCGCTCTCCTTCACTTGATCAGAGGCTCATATCTGAGAGGACAAAGGCAGAGGCCAGGTTAATCTCGCTCTCCCGGAGGTCAGGTGTCCCTACACCTGTAATCTATGACATCACTCATGACTCCATCGTAATGGAGAAGATAAACGGCCTCATGCTGAAGCAATCGCTTACTGTTGAAGATGTCATGGATGCCGGAAGAATTGTCGGCAGGCTCCACAATGCCGGAATCATTCATGGTGATCTGACAACTTCCAATATCATAGTCCGGGAATATGACGGAAGGTGTGTTCTGATTGATTTTGGTCTTGCGTTTATATCATCAGAGATTGAGTCAAGGGGGGTTGATCTTCATGTATTCTTCCAGACACTTGAGAGCACTGCACCTGACCATAATGAACTCAGGGATGCCTTCTGCACCGGATATAAAGAGAGTTTTGCAGAGGCTGCTGAAGTTCTGGAGAGGGTTGAGGAGATCAGGCTCCGGGGCCGTTATCTCCACTGAAGTTCATCTCTTCTCCTTATCTCAATATATTTTTAAGTTATATACCGTTTTTCTCATATCTTACTGCACCCGCCTTAACACGGGTTTATTTGTGCAGGTGTATTATCCAGTCTGCCTGTTTCACCGGTCCGGATGAATGTGGGATTTATTGTGAGAAACATTTCTTCGTGCTTAGAGTGTTGATATCAATATGCCGGTATGTTGTGCTGATTTGTTGTGCCCAATGTACACGTCTGTTAGTAAATGCCCGTCATTCATTTCAAATTATCTTTAAATTCTCATTTGTGGATTTATTTTATTTTTTTGTCCTGTGTCGCCATATATATATGTTCCGGATTTTAAAATGTATATCAGGTATTCGGATGGCTGCAAATAATATGTTTAATATTCTCTATGTTGATGATGAAGAGATTCTCCTTACGGCAACTAAGATATATCTGGAAAATTCCGGAGAGTTTCTGGTTGACACAGCATCTTCAGCAGATGAGGGGCTGAACAAAATATATGGCAACAGTTATGATGCAGTTGTCTCCGACTATGAGATGCCTGAGATGAACGGTGTTGAATTTTTAAGCAGAGTCAGGTCCACAGGCAATGATATTCCGTTTATTATCTTCACCGGAAGAGGGCGTGAAGAGGTTGTTATAGATGCCCTGAACAATGGTGCGGATTTTTACCTCCAGAAGGGTGGTCAGCCGAAAGCCCAGTTTGCCGAGCTTACCAGTAAAATAAGCCAGGCAGTCAGAAGAAAGAAAGCTGAATCTGAGATCGAAGCCGGAAAGAAACAGATGATTGCACTCCTGAATGCTGCAAGTGAGGCCGAGATGCTGATCTCTCCGGAAGGAGAGATACTTGCAATAAACAGGCTTATGGCAGAGAGGTTTGGGAGAGACCCGAAATCCCTTCTTGGCGCCAGTGCCTTTGACTCTCTGCCCTGCGGCCTTAAAAATCTGAAAGAGATAATTCTGTCTTCTCTTCCGGAGGATTCCGGGCAGTATTTCTATGAAGAATCCTCCGGCGAAAGATATTATAATAATACAATCAGTTCTCTCTCAGATTCATACGGTGATGTTGCCTCATATGCTGTCTTCTCAAAAGATCTTACTGCTAAACTGAACGCAGAGTCTTCTCTTGCAACAGCAAAGGAGCATCTGGATGTCACCCTTAAATCGATCGGAGACGGTGTGATAGTTACAGATGAGAATGAGAATATTACTGCAATAAACCGTGTTGCAGAGAAACTTACGGGCTGGAGGGAAGAGGATGCAAAGGGCATGCATATATCGGACGTATTCTGCCTTTCAGACCTTTCAGACAACAATATGGTTGTTAATCCGGCAGGTGAGGCGATTCACTCCGGTAAAACAGTGAACCTCTCTGATAATATTCAGCTGGAATCAAAAGACGGCTTAAAATACATTATAGGGGACAGTGCAGCACCAATCAGGGATAATAATTCAGATATCAGGGGTTCAGTGATCGTCTTCCGTGACATCACCAGAGAGAAAGAGGCACAGGATTACCGCCTGAGGCTTGCTTCGATAATTGATTCGGCAGATGATGCAATAATCAGCAAGAACACTGACGGCACCATAACAAGCTGGAATAAAGGTGCGGAAGAGATATTCGGCTATTCTGAAGAGGAAGTTATTGGAAAGAATATCGGTATACTGGTTTTGGAAGAGGATAAGGATGACCTGGACTCCGTTATGGGCTGTGTCTGCCGTGGGGAAAAAATAAAACACCATACGGCCCGCAGGAGGAAGAAAGACGGCCTTATTATTGATATTTCCCTCACAATGTCTCCGATTGCTGATGATGACGGTGAAATAACCGGTATTTCAACTATATCCCGGGATATCAGTGATATTATTAAGTCGGGGAAGAAGCTTAAGGAGAGTTATGAGTGGAATTCGACTGTCTTAAAGAGCATTGGCGATGCGATTATTGCAACTGACCGCAACTGCAATGTAACATACATGAATCCGGTCTCTGAGCACCTGACCGGATGGACCCTTAAAGAAGCAAAGAACAGGCCACTAAGTGAAATTTTCAGGATAACCAATGAATATACCGGGGAAGTCGTTGAAAGTCCTGCTGAGAAGGTGATCAGGGAAGGCCGTGTTGTCGGACTTGCAAATCATACTGTTCTCACCGGGAAAAATGGTGAGATCTGGCCTATTGATGACAGCGGTGCTCCTCTCATCGGTTTTGACGGGGCCATTAATGGTGCCGTAATTGTATTCCGGGAGATTTCGGAGAGAAAGAAATCTGAAAAGCTTCTGAAGGACTCTGAAGCCAGATACCGGGCACTGTTTAACTCCACAGGGGCTGCAACTGTGATTTACGGCCCTGATAATATCCTCCTCCTTGTAAATTCCGGATATGAAAAATTATCCGGATACAGCAGGGCTGAAGTTGAAGGCAGGATGAGATGGACTGATTTTGTTCATGAGGACGATCTCAGGCTTATGCTTGATAAATATTCCCGGAGGCCGAAAGGAGGGGAATTTTACCATGATTCCTACGAGTTCAGGTTTGTGGACCGCTCCGGCAGAATTCATGACATTCTTTTAATTTTTGAACGTATTGTGGGAAGCAGCAATGTTGTCTGCAATTTAATTGATATCACCGCCCAGAAGAGGGTTCAGAGGGAACTCTTTGAGAGCGAGAATAAATTAAAGGCAATACTCGACAGTCTTCCTGATGTAGTTGTCCATAAAGATCCTGAACTCAGGATATTGTGGGCAAATGCTGCCGCAAAAAAGCTGAGTCCGGATATTATCGGTAAGACCTGCTATGAAGCATTTCTGGGCTGTGATAATGTCTGCGATGAGTGCAATGCCTTAAAAGCCATGGTTTCCGGTGAGATTAAACACAAGACCATTTTTCACAGGGGTGTTGCGGGTGTTGGTGACAGTTACTGGGATAAGACGTCTGTCCCGATAAAGGATTCTTCAGGGGGATATTCATCAGTCGTTGAGATGACCAGAAATGTTACCAGCAGCAGGCAGTCAGAAAGAAGGACGGTGTTTCAGCATAATCTTGCTGAGAAGTTAAGTGCAACGTCCTCCCTGCAGGATGCCCTGAAGATGATATTTGAGAGTCTGACGGGTAATTCAGGGATGAACTCGGGTATGCTCTATCTGAGTGACAGGCTGAACGGCGGACTGTCACTGACCCTGCACAGAGGCATCTCCGGGGAATATAAATCAGCTGTAAGTTATATCTGCCCTGAAAGTCCGTGCTTTTGTCGTCTGGCACATAAAAAACCGGTATATGGTGTTTTTGATGATATCAGTCCGAACCTGAAGGATGTTTCCCGGCGTGAGGGTATTAAATCCTTCGCTTATCTTCCTATTGTTGCCGGTGCGGAAATTATCGGGGCCTATTTCCTCTTTTCACGCGATGAACCGGAAGTCACACTCTTTTCAAAGGATATTCTCGAATCGGTAAATGATCTCATCGGAAATACACTCTCAAGAATTATTGCCGAGGAGGAACTGCGTGAATCAGGGGAGAGGCTTGACATTGCACTGAAGAGCGCTGAACTGTTTGTCTGGGAATATATGGTCGGGGAAAATAAAGTTGTCTGGGACCATAACCTGCTTACAGGACTTGGATACTCCTGCGGCAATACTGTTGATTTATCCTGGTGGGAATCCCTTATTCATCCGGAAGACCGGGAGGAGAGGAGAAATAAATTAAGGCTGACTATTGACGGCAGTGAGGATTATTATTCCGGTGAATACAGGATTCTGTCTGCCGGTGGCGAATGGAGATGGATAAGGGTTCTTGGTAAGGCAAAAAAGAGGGATGATGAGGGTTTTGCGACACATCTTGCAGGTGTTATCCAGGACGTCACTGAATCAAAGGAGGGTGAGCTTGCCCTTATGATGGCCAATAAAAAGCTGAATCTTCTCTCAAGCATAACGAGGCATGATATCTTAAACCGGATAACTCCTACGCTGATCTATCTTGAGATGGCTAAGGGATTGTGCGAAGGTGATGAGAAGGTAACTGAGTACCTGAATTTCATGGAAAAATCAGTGAATGATGTCACAACTCAGATATCCTTTACGAAGGACTATCAGGATCTGGGGCTTAAAAGTCCGCAGTGGCAGAATATCGGCACTGTGCTGGATAATGCGGGTTTAAATGCCGGAATATCTTCTGTCTCTGTTGTGAGTTCTGATCTCTGCTGCCGTCTGGAAGTTCTGGCAGATCCTATGTTTGAGAAGATATTCTTCAATCTCCTTGACAATTCCCTGAGGCACGGGGGTAATGTCTCAAAAGTCTCAGTCCGGTGTACTGATGATGGTGAGGTCTGTAAGGTGATATATACTGATGACGGCTGCGGCGTTCCTTCTGATATGAAAGGTAAGATCTTTTACAAAGGAGTTGGCAGCAATACAGGGCTTGGCCTTTTTCTGGCTAAGGAAATTCTGGATATTACCGGAATTTTGGTTGAGGAGAATGGCATTTATGGTGAGGGTGCAAGGTTTGAGTTCTCTGTTCCCAAAGGTAAATGGAGATATTCGGAAGAATATTGATTATTATGTCAGTTTAACGCATGTTTGATTATTAAGTCAGTTTAACGCATGTTTTTGCGCTGTTCAGTTATGTGCAGTCATCCTGAGCGGAAAACCCAAATCTCGTTCTGCTGAAAATAAGAATTTTTTGTCCGTTATTTTTCCGGCATTGCTCTGCTTCACGCTATTTTTTAACTCTGGAAGGTTATATCATCTTTAACGCGTGGATTCTTTAAAATGACAGGTGATGGCAGGAGGGATACGAAGCTTATGAGGACACTTTCACTGCCGGAGGTTGTCCTTTCCGGAATCGGGGTAATTCTTGGAGCAGGTATTTATGCCCTTATCGGTGAGGCGGCGGCTACTGCCGGAAATGCACTATGGCTCTCTTTTGTATTCTCTGCCCTGATTGCCTCGTTTACCGGATTTTCATATATGGAACTGTCGTCAATGTTTCCGCGGGCAAGTGCGGAATATGAATATACTAAGCATTCTTTCGGCAGCAATCTTGCATTTATGACCGGAATTATGGTCATTCTCTCCGGAATTATCGGTGCGTCAACCGTTGCACTTGGTTTTTCCGGGTATTTCCGTGGTATTTTTGACCTGCCTGTTCTCCTTATCTCATCTGTTCTGCTTCTGCTTCTATCCCTGCTTCTCTTTGCCGGGATAAGGCAGTCTGCCATGGTTGCAATTGTATTTACTCTCATTGAGGCAGGCGGCCTTGTCGGGATTATACTGATAGGTCTGCCCTATATCGGTTCTGTTGATTATTTCTATATGCCGCTTGGAATGGCCGGTGTCTTTCAGGCGGCGGCGCTGATATTTTTTGCGTACCAGGGTTTTGAGGAGATTGTTAAATTATCGGAGGAGACGAAGGACCCTGAGAGGACTATACCCTTAGGTCTTATTATTGCGCTCTCTGTGACAATTCTGCTCTATGTTCTTGTCTCAGTCACGGTTGTGAGCATCTCCGGCTGGGAGGCAGTTGCCGGTTCAGAGAACCCCTTTGCCATGATAGCCGGTGAGGTGTTTGACGGCGGCCATCAGGTCTTTACTCTCATTGCCCTTTTCGCAACCGCAAATACCGTCCTTCTGATGCTTCTCTCATCATCGAGGATTATCTACGGGATGGCGAAAGAAGGACGCCTGCCGGGTTTTCTTGCCCGCGTGCATAAGAGGACGAGGACTCCTGCTTATGCTGTTTTTGTATCGGGGACGCTCTCTCTTCTGTTTCTGTCATTCGGAAATATAAGGGATGTTGCTTCTGTTACAAATTTTACGCTTTATTTCACATTTACGGCCATCAATGCCTCAGTTATTGTATTAAGATTCAGTATGCCGGAGAAAAGGAGACCTTTTAAGGTACCTCTGAGTTTTGGCAGACTTCCCCTTATGCCTGTTATGGGTATTGCGGCGTGCCTTTTTTTCCTCTTCCAGATGGACTTCATCATCCTTTTAACCGGGGTTTTTCTCACCGCTTGTGCGTTTGCGGGTGCGAAATATTTCGGGGTGGAGTGACCGGGATCTCTCCCTTCTCCGTAATTTTTATCCTTTCTGACTATTAACTGTTGAATGGTTATCCGGAGTCGGAGATATGAAGAAGGAATGGTCTGGTGAGAGGATAGCAGTCTCATATATTGCTATTGAGGATCTCGGAGATATATGCCGGATGCTTGAAAAGGAGTCGGTATGCAGGTGGCTTTTTTTTGGTCCGAACAGTTATGAGGTGACAGAGTCTTATTTTACGCCCCTGATTGAATCAGTAATTCTGAGCCTTTCTGACGGCAGGGTGCCTGAATCTCCGGTTTTCACAGTCCGTTCAAAGGAGAGTGGTGAATTTGCCGGACAGTGTGCCATTCTTCCGGTGGACTTCAGTCCGGGTGCATATCTCATAGGGTACCAGATTGACGAGGGCTTTCAGGGACTGGGTTTTGGCACTGAGGCATGTGAATTTCTGGTTTATTATGCGTTTAGATATGCCGGCGCTTACCGCTTAAACGGGGACACTGTCTATGAGAATTTTCGTTCATGGAAGATCATGGAGAGGTGCGGTTTTGTATTTGAGGGGCGCAGAAAGAATTACTGGCATGCACGCGGTGGCTTTTATGACCAGGTGCTATATGGTCTGTTAAAAGATTCTCTGGATGACGGATATCTCGTTTATCTCGCGGAAAAGTGGTCAGGGTAGGTTATGAGTTATTTTTTTGCTCATCCTCTCCCTGCTCTCTTCTTTCTGACCTGATATTCTGCAGGGGTATCTCTAATATAACTCAGACTGAATAATTACTGTTATTATGACTGAGGCTGATCTGACGGTGGTCACCGGAAATCCGGGTAAGGCAAGGGAAGTTGCAGCATTCTTCGGGGATCAGGTGCATGTTGCCCATGTAAAACTTGATCTTCCGGAGTACAGAGACAATGATGTCGGGAAGATTGCGGCCCTGAAGGCAGAGGCTGCTTATGAGGCGGTGGGCGGACCTGTTATTGTAGATGATACCGGGTTTTATATTTCTGCCCTGAACGGTTTTCCGGGTGCATATGCTGCATATGTTCTTGATACGATCGGAATGGAGGGGGTTCTTAAACTTCTTGACGGTATATCTGAGAGAAGTGCATATTTTGAGACTGCCATTGCCTATAAGGACGGGGATGTTGAGAGGCTCTTTAGAGGGCGTGTTGACGGAGTAATTACCGAATGCAGCAGGGGTGAGGACGGATTTGGCTATGACCCGATATTTGAAGTTGATGGCCGGACTTTTGCTGAGATTCCGCTTGAGGAGAAGTCGGAGATCTCTCACAGGGGACTGGCGCTTCTCGCTTTTTCTGAGTGGTTCAGGTATGAATATGGTTTCTGATCCTGACGGGTGATAATCCAAAATGTTAATATTGCAGACATCAACGTATATAGAACTGATATTCAGGGGTATTACAAAATGGCAAGATTCGCAGAGGCAGAAGCAAGAAACCTCAATGTTAAAATTTGCATGTCATGCAATGCTAGGAACGCTATACGCGCAAGCAAGTGCCGCAAATGCGGTTCGTCTCAGTTAAGACCAAAATCAAAGGAAAGAAAAGGATAATATTTCTTTTCGTGCTTTATGCACGCTTTAATATTCAGAAAAAACTGAATATTTTGTGCTGGAATTCCGGTTAAATGCTGTAATAAGTGACTTTTTTCCCGGGAGTGCTGTACTCGCCGTGGTATGTTTCAATATTTCTTTTATAGCCAATGCGCTGTTCTACACCAAGTTTTTTCAGTTCTTCCCGGATATTCATGACCTCTTCTTCATTGCTCCAGTCATGTGTATAGACATATATCACGAACCGTTCGTCCCGTGAATCCGGGTTCTCCTTTGCTGTGCTGACCTTTGCTGAGAATCCAAGAAGACCTTTTAATGTTGCGTTGCGTATTTTCACCCACATTTCGTCTGTTTCATCTTTATCCAGGAATATGAGCCATTTTCCGGCCTTCTCGTCTTCGTCAGGTGCGGGTATGTATCCTGTCCTGTCCTGTACTATCCAGTACATTAATTCTGTCTTTGTCGGAAGAACCCCTTCACCTTCGCAGATCTTTGTGTATATGCCGTCTATAACTGCCGGGTCATTATTCAACGCTCCGGCAAGGTCTGGATAGTCTGCTGAAAAATCTGAGAATATCTCCCTGAAGTCCTCTGAAAAATCCTCTCCGTTTTCGACCCTGTCAAAGAGATAACTCCCTCTTCTCTTAAGCTCTTTATTCAGGATTATCTCAAAGATACCATATGCGGCTTCCCTGAGTGCGTCTGCAGGGGCATCTTCTTCAGTCATAATATCTTTATTCACGGATATTACAATAAAAATTTATTATTTGTCACCGGAATTCTCTAAAGGCTTTTTGGATTATTCCGGGTAAAAAAAAAGGTTTCAGAAATTTTGATTTCTCTCTTATTTTTTCAGCGCTGATTTTGCAAGTTTCGCGGCTTTCTCTCCGGAAAGTAGCATTCCGCCAAATACCGGCCCCATTCTTGTCTCTCCTCCGACTGCGTTTGCCGCCATTCCGGTTACGATGAGTCCGGGGAAGATCTCTTTTGTATGACTGAGGATGTTGGATTCTGCACGGTCGGCCCACATGAAGCCTTCACCCTTTATCTCTACGCTGCCGCCTTTATCTCTTACAAGGTGTGCAACCACCGAGTCATGTCCGGTTGCGTCTATTGTTACCTTTGTGGCGAGTGTGAGGGGGTCTATATGCAGTCCGGTCATCTGGATGGGTGTCTGGTTGATTACAAGTCCGCTTATCCTGTTATCGCCCTTTATCACAACATCTTCGACATAGGTCAGGTTGAAGAATTCTGCGCCGGCGTCACATGCGGCTGATGTTATCTTTGCGACAGCCTCTACGGACGATGAGACGAAATAGCCTGATTCATATTCCCTGTATTTTATCCCAAAGTGGTCGAGAAGGCGGCGTGCCTCTTCCTGGACGACAATTCTTGGAAATGTCATTCCTCCGCCCCACATACCCCCGCCGACAGAGAGTTTCTTCTCGATTACCCCTACTTTAAGGCCTTCTTCTCCAAGCATTGCAGCGCAGGTGAGCCCTGACGGTCCTGCTCCGACTATGGCGCAGTCAAGGTCATAATAGTCAAGCATGACTTTGCTCTGTTCTGAGACTATAGCCCTTGATATAGCAACTTCATCGAGTTTCATCTTATTTTCACTCTCATACACTTTTGTTTTCATCTCTATTATACAGGTCTTTAAAAATTTCCGTGTAACCGGAAAGTTATACTGTGAAACTTTCCGGATGCGCGATATTTTTATCCCTATGATGCGTATTATATGAGTTAATGATCACAAAATGGAAGAGAGACTGGGGTCTTACTGCCAGGGTATTTGTTACCTGGGCACTACTCCTTGCGGTTTATCTCGTATTTATCGGAGTCCTCAATTTCTTTTTCCCCGGATATTTCTATATGCTTGTGGGTATAGCATTTCTGTTCGCCTTTGGTCAGTATTTCTTCTCTGACAGGCTGGTTCTTGCGACCACAAGATCAAGAATCGTTGCCGAGGATGAAGAACCTGAACTCCATGCAATGATAGAAAAGCTCTGTGCAGAGGCAAATCTGCCAAAGCCAAGGATTGCTGTTATGCCTTCACCTGTTCCTAATGCTTTCGCAACCGGAAGAAGCCCTAACCATGCAGTCGTTGCTGTGACTGACTCTATCGTCAGTACGCTGAATAAGGAAGAGCTTGAGGCTGTTCTTGCACACGAACTTTCGCATGTGAAGAACAGGGATATTCTCACGATGACTGTTGCGAGCTTTATTGCAATGCTTGCGTCCATGATTATGCAGAATGCACTCTTCATGAATCTCTTTGACGGAAGGGAGAACAATGGTGCATGGATTATCATCTGGATTGTTTCAATTGTCGTATGGATTGCGGCAACTCTCCTGATGCTTATGCTCTCAAGATATCGTGAGTTTGCGGCTGACCGTGGTGCTGCCATGATCACAGGCAGGCCTGAAGCTTTAATTTCTGCTTTAAAGAAGATCAGCGGGAAGATGGAGTACGTAAATCCGAAGAAGAAGCAGGAGATTGAGGGTGCAAATGCATTCTATATCATTCCGGCAATTTCAGGTAAGAGCATTACTGAGCTTCTTGCAACGCATCCTCCTCTTGAGAAGAGAATTGCGGCCCTTGAGAAAATTCAGAGTGAATTAAGGGGTTATTAACACCTCTTTAAAATTTTATTTTTCTTTTCACATTTTTTTATCAGGGCAATGCCGGTTTTTCCTGTAAGGGGCCATATGATGGCAGGAGGAAGTCTGACCTTAGATCAAAATCACTATTCTTAATAAGGATCAGTGTTAATCTAATATAGCACGACTATGTGTCCTGCACCGATGGTCTAGTGGTATGACTTTGGCCTTCCAAGCCAATAGCCCGGGTTCAATTCCCGGTCGGTGCACTCGTTTTTTCAGGTATTGTTCTTAATATTTTAATCTGATGGACCTGGAGCAATATCTCCGGTACTGATTATTACTTCTGACTTTTAAGTTCATTCGGGGTCTGAAATATTATGGATTCTTTCAGTAAAATCAGGGATTATCTTTCTGATCTGACCGGTTTTACAGATGTGAAAAGGATAGAGAAGGGCTACTCTTTTGAAAAGAAGTACATCCTGTCCGGCAGTTGTGATCAGAAATATCTCCTCCGGATTGCAGAGATCCCAAAAGGTCAGTCTGCGGCCGGAAAAAAAGCTGAGTTTGAGGTTATTGGGCGGGCCGGGCAATATTCTGAACTTGTTCCAAAGGCGCATTATTTTGGCGTTTCAGATGACGATAGTCTCTGTTACATGCTACTTGATTATATCCCGGGAAGGGACTGTGAAGATGCCCTTGTGGAACTTTCTTCTGATGACCAGTACAGCCTTGGGTTTGATGCCGGAAAGGAACTGTTAAAGCTTCACAGGCTTGATGCGCCGGAGGATATGGAAGAATGGCATGAGAGGTACTCATCAAAATATAAACGGAAATGCTCTGTTTTTGATGAATATAATATAAAATCCGGTATTGTTGACATGGAGAAAGTCTCCCGGTTTATCCGGGCCAGTAACTCCAATATGGGATGTGAAAGGCAGTCATTTCTCCATGATGATTATCACCCGGGAAACCTCATTGTGGATAAAAAAAAGCTCTGCGGTATAATTGATTTTAACAGGTATGACTGGGGTGATCCTGTGCATGATTTTGTAAAAACTGCGTATTTCTCAAGTGCTGTCAGTATTCCCTTTTCCGTGGGCCAGATTGATGGTTATAACGGAGATGAGGTCTCTTCCGAATTCTGGGGTAAGTATTCGCTGTATGCAGCCATGATGATTGTACCTGATCTGGTCTGGTCATGCTGGTATTCACATCAGGTTGGTTCCCCTGAACAGGCTGAGTTGTCAGAAGAGAGGGTAAGGAGAGTGTTTTGGGATCACGACGGATTTGATTCAGAAGTTCCGCTGTGGTACAGGGATTACAAAGGGCTATGGGACTGACCGGCCCGTAAAATAAATATTGGTTTCTTTTGACTGTTCAGGTTATCAGGTCCTGAAGTGTCTCTTATCTTTTTCCGGTCTCCTCATCGGCAGTGTCAAAGATGAGGTCCTGGTATTTGTACGGGAAGAGATGCCCTTCTCCTTCGAGGACATGAAGTCTGCATTCGGGGATGTTTTCCCCGAGATGCTTTCCGTATTCAAACGGAACCAGATGGTCTTCTGTGCCGTGGAATACATGGACTTTACATTTTATCTCTTTCAGCCTGAATCCCCAGTCCACATAATGTACTGCTGCATCGGTGGTGACGCCCCGGCCTCCCTGCCGGAATGCCTCGTTTCCCTCCTCCATGAAGATTTCTTTGAACGCGGGGTCTGCTGAGATCTCTTTATCTGATTCACAGAGTTCTTTCATCATGGCTTTGTAGAATGTTTCAGGCATATACTTTTCACCGGCGCCCATAATGTCAAAGAAGAATCTGAACATTTTAGGATGGCTTTTTGAAAGTGCGACAGATGTCTGGTCCATCTTTGATCTGAGGTACTTCTCTGCACCCGGCAACTCTGCAAAATTTGTATAGCCTGCAAAGCTCATGTTGAATAAGAGCCTTTCCGGGATTGCAAAGGCGCAGACTGTTGTATGTGCACCCCCGCCTGACCATCCGGTCACTCCGAATTTATCAATCTTTAAGGCATCTGCAAGTTCTGCAATATCCTTCGGATAGTCCAGAAGCTTTCGTCCCTCAAGATATGTGGACTCACCCATTCCCGGTCTGTCGGTTGCAATTATCCTGTATCCCCTCTCCTTTGCAGCAGAATCAAATATACTGCCCTCGAATCTTGAACCGGGCCCTCCGTGTGCATGAAATACGGGTGTGCCGTCCGGATCTCCGTATTCACAGTATGCAAGTGTTCTTCCGTCTTTTAAGGTAAGATGTCTGGTTTTCATAATAATCAGCTTTTGAAAATTGAATTTTAAATTTATTTAATGTAACTGCCGGGATTTTCCCGGGAAAAAAATTTCGAACCTCTATTCGGTGTTGCCTTATTCCCTGTTGATTATGGTTATGCAGATGTTAATCTGGTTTTTTCGGGTTTCTGATGTAGGACGCAACCGTTCCTATGGCACAGAGGATTACAAATACCATAAATGCAAGGTTTACAGATTCGGTTATCATTCCGGGGGGGACTTCCGCAAGCGGAATTTCCTGCATGATTATTGCAAAGATCATCATTGATATTCCCATGGATGCCATCATCCCGCAGAGTCTTGTCGTGCCGAGCATTCCGGATGCAACCCCGTAATATCTCTCGCTAACACTGCTCATGACAGCATGGGTATTCGGGGATGAGAAGAGTGCATAACCAATCCCCAGGAAGGCAAGATTTGCTATGATTATTATAACCGGAGTTTCATCTGTTAAAAATGAGAAGAGCAGGAGTCCTGCTGTTATCATAGCCATTCCTGCGGTAGCAGGGATTCTTGATTCAATTCTGTCGGAGAGTTTTCCTGCTGATGGCGAGAGGATTACCTGCATTACCGGCTGAGCTATCAGGATAAGTCCGGCATTGAGTGGTGAGAATCCCTTTATCATCTGGAGATATATCGAGAGCAGGAATCCGATTGCGAAGGTTGCACTGTAGTTTATAAACGCAGCAAGGCTTGAGAGGGCAAATACCCTGTTTTCTGTGAGGAGGGTTATGTTGAATACCGGATGCTCTGTTCGCTTCTCCCATATGAAGAAGAAGGCGCCGGTAAATACTCCTGCGAGCATGAGCAGTAATCCCTGCGGTTCTGAAAGCTCCTGAAAACCCAGCATTACGAAAAATATTGTCACTGCGTATAGCAGGGACCCCTGGTAGTCAAATCTGGTCTTCTTCTCGGTAATTTCATTTATCTTCAGGTATTTTAGTCCGGCTATGAATATGAAGAGGCCTATTGCGACATTTGCATAAAATATACTCCTCCAGCCGAAGAACTCTGTCAGTATCCCGCCGACTACAGGACCTACTGCAAGTCCGGAATATACAAATGCGACATTGATGCCAAGTGCCCGCCCCCTCAGGTTAGCGGGAAATACACTTGTGACTATTGCGACAGATGTCCCGAATATCATGGCGCCGCCTATTCCCTGCAGTACCCTAAACATTATCAGAACCTCTATTGACGGCACCATGGTTGAGAGAAGGGAGCCGAGGGTGTAGATCACAATTCCGGCAAGGAATATTTTTGTCCTGCCCCTGATGTCCGCAAGCCTTCCCATGGGGACTATCATTATGGCGGATGCCAGGAGATATGCCGTTGGCACCCATGAGAGGAGGACTGCATCGGAGAGGAATTCTGCTCCGATTTCAGGTATGGCAATATTTATTGATGAACCCATAAAGGGTGTAAGGAATGATCCGAGTGAGGCCACAAGGAGAATTATATTTCTGTTTATCGTCCTCTGCTCACAATTCATGATAAGGATTGAATCCGGATTTTATATAAATGGTCTTTCTGGAGCGGAGTTTATCCGGCATATAACTGTCTCTTTTGGGGCGGAAGATTGAGAAGCCTTAATATTTTATGAAAGGTAATATTATCTGGATATTTACGGTTCCAAAAGGATATGTGAATAATCCCGTCAGAAGCAATTAGATGCAGATAAATGCAAAATTAAGTGTTAGATTAATTCTCTGGACTCGTGGTCTAGCTGGTCATGACGTCGCCTTCACACGGCGGAGGTCTCGAGTTCGAATCTCGACGAGTCCATTATAACTATTTATATTATATTATATTATTGTCACCTTATGTCTGTTGATTGCTGCTCTATGTTAATTATTGTCAGTACCTTCAAATATGGTGCATTTATGCTGCTACTTTTATAGCTGTATTTTTTGCTTAATGCAAAGTAATCTTTTAAAACCAATAGTTTATTTATATAAATGCAGACAATTGTCTGAGACCTATCAAATAAATAAGGGAATTGTAATGATAATGGAATTATCCGTTCCACGAATTGAGGAACTTACCGTAAAAAATTATCGTGCTTTGCGTGATCTTGAACTGAAATCACTCACTCTATTTACGGTTTTTCTTGGTCCGAACGGGAGCGGCAAATCAACAATCTTTGATGTTTTTGCTTTTTTGTCGGAATGTTTTCAGTCTGGTTTAAAAGGTGCATGGAATAAGCGGGGAAGATTCAAAGAGCTTAGGTCAAGGGGTGTTGGTAAAGATGAAAAAATTGTAATTGAGCTAAAATACCGGGAAGCAAAGAATCTGCCTTTAATTACTTATCATCTGGAAATTGCAGAGGATAAGAAAGGATTTCCGGTTGTCAGCGATGAGTGGCTTCAGTGGAGGCGTGGTTCGCAGGGAAAGCCGTTCAGATTTTTGGATTTTCACAACTGCGAAGGTTACGTACTTAGTGGTGATAATCCCGATAAGTCTGCCGAGCGTGTAAAGGAGATATTATCAAATCAGGATATGCTTGCTGTAAGTACTCTTGGCCAGTTTGCGAAGCATCCACGTGTGAGTGCTCTCCGGAAATTCATTACTGACTGGAATCTCTCTTATCTCTCAGTGAATGATATAAGGGGTACTCCTGATGCAGGGCCTGAGGAGCGTTTGTCTGCCTCGGGTGACAATCTGCCGAATGTTATTCAGTATCTTTCCGAGAGTGAACCTGGGATTTTAAATGATATCCTTCAGAAACTTTCAGTACGCGTTCCGCGTCTGGAGTCTGTAAAGTCGGAGTTTCTGGCGGATGGAAGACTCTGTCTTATGATTAAAGATGCACCCTTTAAGGATCCTGTCCTGTCCAAATTTGCATCAGACGGAACTCTCAGATTACTGGCATATCTGGTTCTTCTGTACACTCCTGATCCTCCTCAGATGATTGGTATTGAAGAACCGGAAAATCAGCTGCACCCGCGTCTTCTTCCCGGTCTTGCAGAAGAATTCAGAATTGCATCAGCCCGTACGCAGATATTTGTGACAACCCATTCTCCGTATTTTGTGGATTCACTGCATCCCGATGAGGTCCGGGTATTATACCGCGATGAAGACGGTTTTACCCGTGTAATTCGTGTTTCTGATATGGAGGCTGCAATGGCATTTTATGAGGAGGGTGGCCTTATTGGCTCCTTGTGGATGGAAGGGGTGTTAACGGCAGGGGACCCAATGGAAAATCAGGGAATGCCTAAAAGATCAATTCAAACTCATCTCAATACGGAGTAATATTTGTGGCATGCATTGATTTTTTTACAGAGGAGGAGTCTGCAAAAATTATTCTGGATGAGATCCTGCCTCAGATCCTGCCTCATGATATTGAATGGAATGTTTATTCGTTTCGTGGGAAAAAGGACATGCTTGGAAAGCTGCTATTCCGTCTAAGGGCATATCACCATACCCCTCTCGCTTTTCGTAAGGTTGTGGTCCTGATAGATAGTGATCACCAGGATTGCATTGAGCTTAAATCAGAACTGGAGCAGATTGCAGCCAAAGCAGGCCTCCCTACAAAAACTTCCGGCTGCGAATCTTTCCGTGTCGTTAACCGCATCGTTGTTGAAGAGCTTGAAGCGTGGTTTTTTGGAGATGTGCAGGCATTATCTTCTGCATATTCATCTGTTCCAAAGAGTCTTTCCGGAAGAAGAGGTTATGAATTTCCGGATAAGATTCATGATCCCGCAGAATAACTGGCTCATCTTTTAAGAAAAGAGTACTCCGGAAGACTGCCAAAAATGGAGGTTGCAGGCAGGATTTCACGTCACATGGTTGCAGAAAGAAATAACTCTCTTAGTTTTCAGGCATTCTGTGAAGGTGTCTGTGCCTGTGCCGGAGATATGCGATAATAGTTCATATCATTTAACGGACAGCATAATTTAGAATATATCTGTAATTTTTATTCATCCTGCCAATTCACTGCCGGAATTATTATCTGGTCTGGTTGTATAGTATCTTTCATAGGGGATGTTCAGATGCGTTCACTTATTTTATTTATTTCTCTGGTTTTGGCAGGTCTGGTTTTAATTGCAGGATGTACGGGAACCACACCTGAAGTACAGAAAACTCCGGCGGTGACAGCGGCACCTACTCCGGCAGCAACACCTATACCGACACCTCAGGCGACTGAGGCTCCTTCTCAGGCGATGACTCCGGCTCCTGTTCAGATGCCGGGAAAGGTTGCTTACTCTGTGGATTCTGCTGTCACTCTTGGCAGGATGCATGGTGTTATGATGGAGGCGATTGAAGAAGCGCTTGCGTATCCTGTCCTCGCTGAGCCTGAAGAGAAGGAAGATTTTGAAGGTAAAGTAAAAGAGTTCGACCTTCTTGCTGTCATGTTTGAGAAGCAGGCAGGTCTTGACAGACCTGAAAATGCTGATATTAAGGCGTCATATGACTCCATACTATCAAAAAAGAAGGCACTTGTGACAGATGCTGAGAATTTCTTTGCCGTATATGAGAAGAAAGGAATGGTAACTGACGGAGATGTGGTAGTTCTTGAGGAGTCCATTGATGGTTTCACATCAGAATTCGGGCCTTTTACAGAGAGCTACTTTGCAGTGGTCAGTGAGGAGGATTTAAAAGACAATGATCATGCCCGTGTGGCACTTGATATTCTTACAATGCACCGTACCCTGATGGAAGGTATTGAGGAGGTCTTTGGTTACGTGCTTTTAAATGAGTCCATTGAAAAGGAAGAGTTCACAGCTAATATTCAGAAATTCAATGAAGCCGGAGCGGCCCTGGTTAACGATGACTATCTTGGAGAGTCGGAGAACAAGGCCAAACTTGCGGCTTACACATCAGTGATGAGTGCAAAGGAGAGGATGGTTGATGCAGCCTATGTTATGTTTGCAGAGTTTGAGGATACCGGTAAAGTCTCCAAATCTACCGGAGATGCCTTTGAAAAAGAGGTTGACTCTACAACGACTGCATATGATATACTTCTTGAAGAGGTCTTAAAAGACCTTTGATTACATTTTTTAGCGATTTTAAACTTTTTTTCAATGTGACAGAAGATGGATCACTATGAAGTGTGGTATGAGTGCATGATTTAGAATAATCTCCGTTACACTTCGATAATCCCAAAACATAATGAAATGCACTATAAAACAGGCAGGAATTAAGGAGAGTTAATAGATGTCCGGATTTTTGATCATTGCTGAGAAGGGGGATGACAAATATTTTCCATATTCACCTGGTCTTTTGGGACGTGTCGCAAACGGAAAAACCTGTGAGGAGGCAGAGGAAAATATGCACGGGGCGATTGCGTTTCATACTGAAGGCTTAAAATAAGACGGACTTTTGATTCCTGCTCCTCTCACTCCTCTTCCCTCATTTTCATCTCCTGTGAAAGACCTACATACAGGTTATAGCAGAGTAGCAACATCACAAAGAGAAAAGGAAATGCCGCAGTTATTGCCATAGTCTGCAGGGACGAAAGTCCGCCTGTGAAAAGCAGGATTATTGCAACCGCTGATAACGAGAGGCCCCAGATAATTTTTTTGTAAACCGGAATATAATTGCCTCCTCCGGATGTAAGTGAACTTAAGACAACGGTCGCAGAATCTGCGGAAGTAATGAAAAAAACCATCAGAAGAAAAATCGTCAGAAGTGCCAGAAGAGACGAAAACGGATAATTTTCAAGGAACAAAAATAGTGCAGTTGAGATATTCCCGCCCGCCGTATCTGCCAGTGAAATCCCTGAGTCTCTCTCAAAAAGAAGGGCAGAACCTCCAAAAACCGAGAACCAGAAGAATGTAAAAAGCGGCGGAACTGTAAGAACAGTAAGTACAAACTCACGTATTGTCCTTCCACGTGAGATCTGAGCAATAAACAGTCCGACAAACGGCGACCAGGATATCCACCATGCCCAGTAAAATATAGTCCACTCCCTGCTCCAGAGATCACCTTCAAAAGGATACGACTGAAGGCTCATATCTACTATATTGTTGATATATCCCCCCATTGAAGAGGAGAATATATTCAGAACTTCCGGCGCCGGACCAAGGAGAAGAATAAATACCAAAAGCCCTGCTGCAAGGGAGATATTTATCTTTGAAAGCGTCTGGACTCCTTTCTCAATACCTATGATTGCAGACGCCATAAAAAGTGCTGTAGCTATAATAATTATCCCGATTGTCACTGATATAGCAGATGAGATCCCATAAAGGTGAGTCAGACCGCTTTGAATCTGAAGTGCTCCAAAACCAAGTGATGTTGCTGTGCCGAATATCGTTGCAAAAACTGCCAGAACATCTACTAATTTTCCTGAAATTCCATATATCCTCTCTCCGAGCAGAGGGTAGAAACATGAGCTTATAAGTGCAGGCATACCCCTTCTAAAGGAAAAATAGGCGATGGATATGCTGACTATCGTGTATATTGCCCATGGGTGTATTCCCCAGTGAAAAAAAGAGTACCTCATAGCAAATTCTGCCGAACCGGGAGTTGCCGATTCCAGAAACGGCGGTGGATGAATGAAATGTATTATTGGTTCAGATACTCCCCAGAATATCAGCCCTATACCCATTCCGGCTGCAAACAACATTGCAACCCATCCAAAGAAACTGTAATGCGGCCTGTCGCCTTCATTTCCAAGTTTTATTGTCCCGAACTTTGACAGTGCAAGAGCCAGAGAGAAAATCAGAAAGAAAAATGCTGACATCAGGTAAAGCCAGCTGAAATTATCCAGAATTACAGTATTAACTCCTGATGAGAGCGTATCAAGTGTTTCTGGGTATAATATCCCCAGAACAATAAATGTTAAAATTAATCCGGCTGAGATAATAAATACAGTCTCTTCTTTCAGTTTTTCAGCTATCATAAATTTTAACCTTCAGGGAACAAGGAAAATGGATGCCTTTAGCTCATTCACTATTCTCTCAGCCGTACTCCCCATAGGTGCCGAGAAGAATGTGGGTGGTTTTCTCCCCATAATTACTATGTCAGCATTTATCCGTTCAGAAGTGTTTATGACTTCAGTTGCAGGATTACCGATTCTCTGTTCAGATACAACTTCTCTGTAATATGGCCTTAGCTCTTCCTCAATTATTCTGAGTTCGCTGTCGGTTTTTTCCTTCCATCTTCTCTCAGAGTACGGATCTGCCCTTCTGTCCCTTATATGAAGAATATAGCATAATGCACCTTTAAATTCTTTAACGTAAGGGAGAGGACGGTAAGATGCCTTTCCAAGATCAGTTGCATAAAGAACAGTGAGTTCCTCCTTATTTATACCCGCTCTCTCTTCCGGAAGGTTTGGGCGGACTTTATGTACAAATGTAGGTATCTCAGTCATACGAAGCAAATCCCTTGAAACACTTCCAAGAAGCATAGTTTCGATATGCCACTTCCGCCTGGTTTTCATATAGACTGCATCTGCATTTTCAAACATTGCAGCCTCTGCAATTGCAGATGCGGTATGCCCTGTCCCTGTTTTTGCCTCAACGGGTAACCCGGCTCCTTCAAGTTCCTCCATCATATTGTCAAACCAGGAATAACTGTTTTTACTGAATATTGATTCAGGTTCATGTACATTGAAAAGAACTGCTGAATTCATGCCGAGGTTTGCGAGTGTATCTGTAATTTTAATAATTTCCTCAGTTTTTTCTCCTTTTGCAACCGGAATAAGTGTTCTCTCAAACATCTCTTATGAATCTCCATGCTGAAGAATTATAATTATATAGTGACATTTATGGTAAACTACTGTTTTAAAAATTTGAGTCTCTCCGACATTAACTTACCGGAAATATCGGGATTAAATAAGTATATTTTCATAAAATATATCCATGCGGGCAAAAACCCGTAATGTCTGGTAATTCAGGAGTGTATATGGTTTTAGTTCACGTTGGTTTACCCTCAGAATAACGGCAGATCAGATATACCAGCAGAAGTATCAGAAGTGTCAGGAAAATTCCGAATCCGAACGAGAGGTCAAATGCCTCCTCTGTCGGTAAAACCCATTTCTCGCCGCCGATTGTGAAGCTGGCATTATAAGCCGCAAGGAAAACTCCGGCAACCATCGGCCCTGCCATTCCCCCTATATTGATTGAACTGTGCAAAAGCCCGGTAGCCCCGGCTGTTCTCTCCTTAGGGACTGAATTTATCATAATTATCATATAGCACGTTGCAACAATGCCCATACCTCCGGAGAAGAGAACCCAGATGATAGCAAGTGAGATTACTGACTGCGGCAGCACAAAGTAGAGCATACATCCGGCCAGCATCATAAACGCCCCAAGATAAACCGGAACCTTTGCAGACCTTCTTCGCATCCACCTCCCGGCAAGAGGGCTTGCAGTCATATCGGCAACAGCTCCGGGCATCATCACAAGCCCGACAAACCGTGCATCAAGCATAAGTCCTGTCGGACTCTGAATAATAAACGGCATAGTCTGAATCAGCAGGTACGTGATCAGGCTTACAAGAATGGCAGTTGCAGAAATTACAATTACCACCGGCTTTTTCAGCATTGAGAGGTCTATTGCGGGGAAATCTGCTCTTCTTTCAATGTAAAAGAAGAGCAGTCCGGAGATTATACAGATGGCCATTGCAGGAAGTGCCCACAGAAAAGCCCCGCTACTGTCATAGAGAAGAGTTATCGAGATCATAAGCGACAGAAGGGAGACAAAGAGGCATAATGTCCCTTTCCAGTCTATACCGCTGGCATTTGTCTCGTATGACGGTCTGATGAGCCACAGTACTGCAATAAGATGTACCGCAACGACCGGAGATAATATGTAATATGTAGCCCTCCAGCCGAAAAAGTCTATAATATAAGCTCCAAAGAGCACGCCTGTCAGGGACCCGGCACCATAAGAGGCCGCAAGAAAGCCAATCCCCATCGGAATTTTGTGCAGCGGAAACTGCTCCGACACCAGTGCATAGGCGATAGGTGACGCTGCAATTCCTATACCCTGCAGGAAACGGAAGAAGAGCAGGGACCAGATGTCCCACGCAAAACCACCCATAAAAGTTCCTGCAACATAAAATGAGAGAAATATGCAGAGCACCTTCTTCCGGCCGAAACAATCACCGAGTGTCCCTGCAAACGGTGCAAAAGCCGCACCCACAAGAAGGACAACCGGAAGAATCCATGCGCCAAGTATGCCTGAGACTGAGAACTCATGCTCAATTACCGGAAGAGCCGCGATGAGCATAGTCTCGCTCATCATGGGTATGAGAATACAAAGAGAGAAGAGAGCCAGTGCAACAGTATAATACCTGCCGTTCTCCCAGCTTCCCTGTTCTCTCTCCTTCAAAATAAAATCCCCGCATTATCTGCCATTTCAGCCGGAAATTCCGTCTGAAAATAGATCATATATCTCTGTTTTCTGAAGTTATCTTCCTTATCATTCCTACCCCGTCAGAGCTGATGGTGATTATGAATCATCTGATAAGAAAGAGGCTTTTGAGCATAAAGGCGGCAGAATTACTTCCTTTAAACACTGCAATGAGAGCCGTGGGCACTACCTGAGCCGGTAACTCCCATACGGTAAGAAAAGGGGCAGAAAAGATCAGTTACCCCTATACTGAAAATAAATTATTTCACTTCGACAGTTGCCTGCCAGCGTTTGTCATCTGTGGCAGTCTCTTCCCAGGCTCTCTTGTAGATGCCGCTTATTGTGTATGTACCGGTTTTTTCGGCCTTAAACTTCCACTCATGAGTGCCGCCGCTGCCGACAGTTCCCTCCGGAACTTTGTCAGGATAATATTCATCCCCGACTGCTGTAAGTCCGCCACCGTTCATCTCCCATGAATACCCTGTTGTCGGGTTTTCCGGCAGTGATAATATGATTTCTGTACCTGACGGAACTTCTACTGTCTTTCCGTTATCCTCTTCATAAAGCCACTGGATGGATGTGCCTGTGCAGCCGGCAACAAGTGCAAGGGCCAGTGCAATACCTGTGACCATTATTACTGTTATTTTCATAATTTCTCATCACCTTTGCAATTCTTTGGCACTGTAAGCCGCCGGATTATATCCGGTTTTAATCTGTGCCTCTTAACTAAATATAGAGCATAATACTGTTTAAATCCTCTTATAACTTCCAAAAATCCGGAAGTTACCGTTTAACTATCATATATATCTTAAAGATATTTTCTTCTCTTCAGCCAGGGAAGTTTAAGAATCTCAATCTCTTTTTTCACCTTCTTCAGTTCATCTTCATGATTTAACAGGCTCTCATCAGTCATCTTTCTCACTCTCTCAAACTCATATTTCCGGCTTAAATGGCTCCCCTCGATTCCGTCTCTTATCTTCTCCCTATCACCGTCAAAGAACTCAATCCACTCCGACACTATATCAAATTTCTTCTCTATCGCCTCAAAATGGGACCGAATTATCCTCCTGTCATCTTCCATTCTGGCTTTCAGACCGGAAATATCCGATTCCAGTTTCTCTATCCGGAGAATTACCCTGTCAGTCCTGAGAGCCTGTGCGGCGATCTGGTCAGTATTATTGCCGGACATTCTCTCTCTTCCGGATTCTGCCAGTCTCCTGAATCTGTCAGAATTGGTCTTTGTATAATTTTCAGCACCTGGTGATATTTTTGGAGGTTTTTCTGGATTATCCGGCTGCCTGGATTTTTTAGGCAGTCCGCTCCCCTCTTTCCTGACTCTCTCCCTGACCTTCTCATGTGTGCTCTTCTTATCCGGCTTCTTACCAAATTTTTCATATATCCCGTCCTTTGAAAGCCCCTGATTTCTCATCCTGACAATATCGGAGATCTTTGAAACTGCATTCTGTTCATACAGATTAACTCTCCCCAATTTCCGGCAGGGAACAATATCGTGGAACTCCTCAGTAACTGTTCTAATCTCATTCTCGGTCAGTCCGGATAACTTTGCAATATCTGCCGCCTTTAATTGTTTCTCCTTCATGTGAACTACCAGTGATTTAAAGAGAGAAAAGATAATTCCTCTCTTTTTTACTATGAAATCTCACAGGATAAAAACCCGGCAGAATTAAAAACAGATCGCAATTTAATTAACCTTTCATCTCAGAATAGGTCATCAATGAGCATAAGATCACGTGATATGCCCGGCATAGGGAAAAAATATGAACTTGACACCGACTTTGGCGACAGAGTCTCAGTGATACAGCTTGAAAGCGGCGGTGCACAACTGTATGTCTCCTCAAAAAACGGTGAATCCGGTTCTGCTGAATTAACCCTTTCAGAGGCTGTAAGGGTCTCAAATGTCCTTGCCGGACCTGTGCTTAAGGCAGAGGATGAGGGTGTTTCAATGGTCTTCTCATCCCTCTCCGACCTTCCGATAGAACTTCATTCCTACACCCTTGGTTCAAAGACTGCCGGAAAATGCATAGCTGATCTGAGTATACGGAGTATTACCGGAGCTACGGTTGTTGCTGTAAGAAGTTCAGGCGGCAGCATCTTAAATCCCTCCCCTGATTTCAGGTTCAGAGAGGGTGATTCAGTGCTTGTAATCGGGGAGGAAGAACAGATTGCAGCTTTTAAAAAAAGGTTCCTCTGATTTATGATAGAAGGTGATATAGCATTTGCACTTCTGCTCTGTCTGAGCTTTGCTTTATTCTCTAAGAAATTTAATTTTCCGCCTGTTCCAATGTATATGCTTGGCGGGATTGCGATCGGGGTGAGCGGGTTAAATATTGTCCATGAGTCCGGCGTATCTAATTTCCTGACTCATCTTGGCCTTTTATTTCTGCTCTTCATGATGGGGCTTGAACTGAACCCTTCTGGATTTTCCGGGAAGAAACGCAACTTATTCTTCTCTGGTCTGACCGATTTGGGCGTAAATATCCTAATAGGGTTCGCGGCCTCAGTTCTTCTCGGATTTCCTCTCTATGAGGCTTTTGTTATCGCCGCTGCCTTTTACATAAGCAGTTCGGCGATGGCAGTATCATCCCTTATAGAGAACAGAAAACTTTCCTCCCCTGAGTCCGAGACTATACTCTGGCTGATGGTATTTGAGGATATTATGCTGCTCTTCATCATAGTTGCCTTCTCTGCCGCTTCAGCAAATCCTGCAAAGATCCTTCTGAGTGCCGCTTTTGTGATTGCCTTCTTCTTTATTGCAGTCAGACTGCTTGGTTCTAAAATCAGGGTTCTGCTTGAGAGGGATGACGACATACCTCTCCTCTTTACATTCACAGCAGTAATCGCTGCTGCGGGAATATCCGGAATACTGGGGATTCCTGACACCCTGACGGCAATTGCACTTGGCTCTGCCCTTTCATCCACAAATCCTGAAATGCTTGAGAAGCATGCCAAACCTTTCAGGGATGTATTTCTTATATTATTCTTTGTCTTCTTCGGAATTTCAGTGGACCTCACCGATGGTTTCCCTGTAATTCCGGTTGTGATCCTTGCATTGCTTGCAATAGCCTCAAAACTCTTATCTTCCATGGCAATAGGAATGTTTGTCCATAAGAATCCATATTCAGGAATTGAGGTCTGGTCTGAGACAACAGCCCGGGGTGAGTTCTCACTTGCCATAGCCTCGATGTACGGCACACCGCTTATTACAACAACTGTGGCAATGATCGTCCTGATTACATCTTTTACAGGTGGATTTATGGGGCGGTATTCATACCGGATAAAAAGATTTTTCCGGGAAAAAAGAAGGGCTAAACAGGATATATTATCCGCCTGAACCGGTATTGTCTCCGGTTTCAGGTTAAAATATATTTTTTTATCGCAGTGATTTTTACCGGTTGTCTGCCTGTATTTTAGGCATTTATTGTCGGAATAACATTCTGAATGGAGTATTTCTCTATTCAGGCCCGGTTTGCCTCAAGGATATCCCGCAGTATCTGGGCGACATCAAGCCACATAATCAGCCTTTTTTTGTCGCTTCCGTCCTCTTTATCCTCGCCAATCTTGATTATATTTTTTATATATGCTTCATTTGAGACTGATTTTGAGATCTCCTCTATATGATCCTCACTTACCTGGAGAACAGAATGGACATTGTCAACAATAATTCCGACATTTGATCCTTCCGCTGCTTCAGGTATCAGGACAATTATCTTCTGCTCTTCACGGTTTTCCTTATCCGGAATGGCAAGTATTCTGTTCAGGTTGATGATGTTTGTAATCTCACCCCTGAGATTAATTATTCCTGCGATATGATACGGTGCCCTTGGTACTGGTGTGATGGGCATCATCTCGACAATTTCTCTTGAAAGGCCTATATCGAGCGCATATCTCTCGCCGTTAATTTCAAATTCTACCACATTTATTATTGCCATATTGTTTCGCCACTTATACTCTGAGCCTGTTAAGATTGTTTTTAATGCTTTCAGCAAGGCCGCTGACTTCACTGATTGCGCCCGAGATCTCCTCTACGGATGCACTTGTCTCCTCTGAGAATGCTGCAAGCTCTTCTATCTCTCTTTGTGTTTCTTTTGTAACCTGATTACTCTTTTCAGTCTCATGTACGATCTCGTTTGTGATATTTGCCTGTGCTTCAATGGCTCTTACAATCTCACCCATATCCTTTGTGACATGATCTGCACCTTTAACGATATTATTCAGGGATATGATTGTCTCGTTTACGATAGCCACTCCGGATTCTACTTCAGAATTTGCTGATTTTATTGAACTGACTGTTTCTGAACTGCTCTTCTGAATATTGACTATAACTTTATCTATCTTTGATGTGGCCTCTTTAGCGTCTGTTGCAAGATTTTTAACCTCACCAGCCACTACAGCAAAACCTCTTCCATGCTCACCTGCCCTTGCGGCCTCTATTGCAGCATTAAGAGCAAGCATATTGATCTGGTTTGTGATCTCATTGATCATCCTGAGGACATTGTTGATCTCAAGCATCTCGGCATTCAGATCTTCCATCTCCCTGACAGTATTACGGGTGATCTCCATAACTGCCCCCATCTTTTCATTTGCAGATTTTCCAAGCGTTTCAGCACTCTGTCCCATCTCAGAAAGCCTGTCGGCCTCTGAAAGAACTTCCTGCGATGTGCCTGCAATCTCCTCATTTGAAGCTGAGAGATCTGCTATATCCCTGTTGATTCCATCGATCTGCTCCAGGAGGACTCTTGTAAGTTCGGCACACTTCTGGCTTCCGACTGCGACCTGTTCAGCAGCTTTTGCAACCTCTTCAGAACTTCCGTCAGCATCCTTCATATGTAGCCCGACTTCAGTCATGGCTGCCACCACACCCGAGAAGAGATTTCTGAGTTCGCTTATGGTCTCATTATAGTCCTTTTTAATCTGTATCAGCGGGTCTTCCTCTATTATCTTCATCTCGCTGGTAAAGTCGCCCTTCCTGAGGAACTCCATACCCTCTCCGACTTCACCGATACTCTTATTCAGTACCCTGGCTCTGGCCCTCTCCTCCTCCATCATCCTGAGGACTTCCTGTTGCCTCTCCCTTATTTCGGTGATGTCATTATAGACTATCAGTATGCTTGCAATCTCCCCTTCCGAATTCAGCACCGGAATTCCGTACTGTTCAAGAATCTTTTTTCCGGTTGGGAACTCAACGGTAACTTCACCATAACTCCGCTTTTTCTCCTCAAGGACGTATTTTATCCCATCCCCTTCGGTTTTAAGAACTGAGAAATCCCGGAGCGTCATCTTTCTTAGTTTATCAGATTTTATTCCGCTTAACTGTGAATAGGCGTCATTGACAACACGGATGTTAAACTGCTTATCACAGAGAATAATCGGCATGGGGTTTTGCTGAACTATTGTTTCAGACCTCTCCTGGAGGGTTTTGATGGTCTGGATCTGCTTCTCTATCTCTTCCTCCTCCTCTCTCTGGAGAGTAATATCGTCATATACAAAAATTCCGATCTCAACACTGCCCCTTTCATCCTTAAGTGGTGCGCCAAACTGCCTCAGAATTTTTTTTGTTCCGTTTTTTAACGTAAATTCAAGTTCACATTCCGTCTCTTTTTTATCAGAAAAAAGTTTTTCAGCAGATTCACCTCTGATAAATTTTATTGAATATTGTGCTGTGTCCTGCTGCATAAGTTCCGGTTTGGATGCTCCCATGAGCTTAGTATATGCCTGGTTCATGTCAACCGGATTAAAATTGCGATCGACAATAATCATGGGCTTGGGATTCTGCTCTATCAGCATCATTACATTGTTACAGGTTTTTCTGCTGTCAATGATGAATTCAATTGCTGTATTTACAGACTCTGCAAGTTCCTTCTCTTCACCGTCAAAGAGATTTTCATCAACTCTTTCTGAGTAATCTCCTTCTATTGCCCTGTTAAGAATTTTTGTGATTAAGCTTATGCTCATTGGATACACCCGGTATAATTTACAGATAATCGGATCTTATGGATTTTCTTTAATCTGAACCATTGCACTGCCAGAATAAAAATCATTTCTTATGGTATATTTTTGTTAATTGATTTTAATTTATTTTCTATTGTATTTTATTATTTTTAGTTGTCCTGCGACTCTCATCAAATATCTGTATCAGGCATATGATCTCTCATTTATTATCTGTGTGCAGGCAGAATTGCCGCTGCATGGGTGATCTTTTAACCGGTTTTTCCTTCCGGCAGCAATCAAAAAAGTCTGTATATGTAGTATTCCCCAAATGATCTCTCAGTCTGGTCGTAATCTGCAAGGATGTTTGCCCGGTTACCAAGTGAGAGCATCTTTTCAGAGAGGATCTCCGACCCGCAGGTGGCCTCGACAAGCCTGTATATTCCGGCATTTATCTCGCGGATCTCCTGGTGATTCAGTCTTTCCAGTGCATCTGCGGGATATGATTCTATCCCGAAATATTCAAATGCGGCCTCCAGTGTGATCACCCATAGTCTGCTTTTTATTGCGCGTCTTGCGGCGACATTTGCCTCAATATCGGTAAGCACAAGATATGCCGTATTTGTCCCGTAATACAGGGCCTTAAAAGAGTAGAGCGTCCCTTCAGATTCAGTAATTTTGGCTGGGTTTACATTGAGGTATTCCGAGAGAGCCTTTATTTTATCCTGTATGCCTCTTCTGTGACTCATATTTCAGTACACCCTGATATTCCCTTCAGGCAGTTATAATCAGGTGATGTAACCATTTACTGATCCTGCGGAACTGCTGTATATTTTCTGAATGTAAGATAATAATTATTTAATTAAGGGTGTTTTCCCTTTTTTTTAAAGTTTCTGGCCTGCCAGTGCATCGTAGACCATCTTTCTGTACACCGACAGATCTGTATTATAGAATTCTGAAGCCTTTATTGAATCTTCTGTCTCTCCAAAGAGTTCTATCCTTTCAAGTGTCGCCTTTGCCGTGTCATCAAGCCAGGTTCTGCATGTCTCTTCATCAACCTCGGCTATAGTCTCGACTCTTATATTTGTCATAACAGCACCGTCAGGTGTCTGTCTAATGGCAGGTTTTCCAACTACTGCGACATAGGCATCGTTTTCAACCGATGAGAGTTCATGCGATGCATTCTCATTGTAACTTCCGGCATTTATAAAGAAAAGGCCTGTAGGATCCCTCACTCTTGCAATTATAAAATTATTATCCTCGCCGCGCCTTTCCTTATTGGTGAGTGTTCCGCAGAAGAAGATCCTGTTGCACCTCTCTCCTGTTGGAAGCATTATGTATGTCGGACTGTATTCCTCCTCGCCGCCTTTGAACTGAAGTCTTGTCTCACGCAGTTCTGAAGCTAATACACGCTTTGCCGGTTCCCTTAAATATCTTCTTCTTTCTGAGCTGCTGGTTTCGTCTGCCATTTTAGAATTCGCCTCCTTCCTTCTCTTCAGGTGCAGCACGGTTTAACAGTTCTGCATGTTCCATTGAATCAAATCTCTTTGGGGTGCATGAGGAAACCAGAACCGATCCGTCAATATCACTGCCTCTGCATGTATAGTATCTTCCGGTAAGGACCTCCTTCATCTTCAGAATTACGTCATCAAGGCCAAGAGGGTTGTTCTCTGCCATCTCCATCGCCTTTTCAAGTGTTATACCGGTTATCTTTTCCGTTTCATCTCTCTGAATGATGGTATTGTATGCCTTTTTCCCGTCATCTATAACGCCGATAATTCTCAGGTCATATTTAGAGTTGTTCTGAATTTCATGTACCGGACAGTAATTCTGCCTTGACAGTGCTCTGTTGCACCCTTCGACAGGACACCTCTTTATAAGGCCTGAATTTGGTGAGAAGTTCACGAATGCACCTGTTATTTCGGTTTCACCTGATACAACTTCGATATCGGCGCCCTCTTCTTCAAGTGCCATAGAATCACTTATATTCAGTGAGATATTTCCGTTATACTCGTCCACAACGGCGTAGTATATTGAATATACTTTATTCTCCTCGAGTAATTTGTCATGGCTCTCTCCGAGAAACTCATTGTTTCTCTCCTTCCATGTGATGAATTTGACAGTCCCTGTCTCATCGCCTAAAAGTCCGGACTGGAGCATATTTTCATGACGCGGTTCCCAGTTCTGGATCATTTTTACCCTGACTGTCGCAACTCCGGGTTTCAAATCCGAAATTCTGACCGGGTTCGGCATAAGCGGTTTTTCCTGTTCAGACTTTGTGATGGTTGTTCCGGAATGTATCTTCATGCTCGGTGCACCGCGGTACTCGTCAACAACTGCTGATTCTATCCTGTACCATCTGAGTTCCTCAAGAGGTTCTGCACCGGCTTTTTCCCATATGACGAATCTTATTGCTCCTGATTCGTCAGCAATTATCCCGGTCTGGGCTATGGCTTCGTGGGGGTGAACAGATACCGATACGACCTTTCCCTCAATAGTGACCCAGTCTCCGGGGTTTGCATCTGCAATCCCTATTGTTTCGGATGAAGGTTCCCTGGATACGGAAGAGACGTTGTTCTCTCTTAGTATCTCATTTGTGACTGTTTTTTCTGCTTCCTCAGGGGGGATATGGAAATCCTCTATAAGTAACCTTAATTTGGAAGCAATTCTGTCCTCTTCGGCATTAATGCCTTTTTCTGCAATCTTCTGGGAGATTCTTTCTATTATTTCCGGATATTCATCCACACCAAACATCTCCTGTTAATCATTAAATTTTTAAATTTTCCCGGCGCCCGGAATAACAGCTTATTCCGGTTTTAATATGGCATTATTGCCTCAATTTACACCGTTTCTTCTTCTCTGGATTTTAAAGCCTGTAAAAAACCGTTATTTATTCTGGCTTTGGAAGTTACTTATTTTTTTGTTTGTTGTGATGCGGAAAAATCCGTCTCTGCATTTTATAGTTTTTTTATTGTCGGGGTGCGGCGGTTTTTCCTCTCTGCCGGCCTGGTTTTTCGCCAGTGTTACAGGTAAAAAAAGATAATCGTCTGGAGAACCTCTGTGGAGGTTCAGTGTATGTTTCCGGAGGTTTACTTATGTATTATATGTTTTAAGGGTTACAATGCGCAATTTTAATAAGTCATTTTCGTGTTTTGCGCTTTATATCCCATATTTTCTGGAATGTGGCTGTGCCCTTTGATTCAGTAATTTTCACCTGCAAGGGCGCTGTAGATAATTTTTAAGTACTTTTCGGGGTCAGTGCTGTAGAACTCACCTGCCTTTGCCGAGTCCTCTGTCTCACCGAATACTTCTATCCTGTCAAGTGTGGCTTTTGCTGTATCATCAAGCCATAGCCTGTATGTCCCGTCATCTACTTCTGAAATGCTCTCCACTCTGACCGATACGAAGAATCCACCGTCCTGCATCTCTCTTATGATCGGTTTTCCGGTTACTGCCACATATGAATCGTTTTCCAGGGACGCCATCTGAAGCATTGCATCCTGCTGATAGCTTCCTGCGTTTATGAAGAACAGTCCGGTTGCATCTTTCACTCTCGCGGTGTAGAAGATATTCTGATCCCCGCGTTTCTCCTTGTTCTTAAGCTCTCCACAGAAGAAGATTCTGTTGCAGCGCTCACCGGTCGGGAGCATGATATATGATGGACTCATCTCTTCCGAACCTTCCTTAAACTGAACCCTGGCCTCCCTGAGTTCAGATGCAAAGACTCTCTTTGCAGGTTCTCTCTCAAATGTTTTCCCTGAGCTTTCCTTTTCTGCCATCAGCAGTCACCTCCCTTCTCCTTAAGCATCTCCGCCGTCCGGTTTAAAAGTCCGGCATGGAATGATGAGTCGTACTTTTTGGAAGTGCAGGATTTTACAAGAACTGTTCCGTCCATCTCATTTCCTTTACAGGTGAAATATCTGCCGAGGATGGCATTCTTCATCTTCATTACAATGTCGTCGTAACCAAGGGGGCTGACTGTTGCGGTTTCAATTGCTTCATTAAGTGTTATCCCGGTGATTCTTTCCGCCTCTGCCCTCTGGATAAGGATGTTTTTTGTGGACTTTCCGTTGTCAATGGCTCCGGTTATCCTCATGTCATACCGGAAATCATTCTGAACCTCATGTACAGGACAGAAATTCTGCCTTGAAAGGGTTTTGCCGCATCCCTCTACCGGGCATCTCTTAATCAGACCTGATCCATTGCCCATATGTATGAATACCCCTGAAATTTCAGTATCTCCTTCATATACCTCTATCTCGGTATCTTCATCTTCAAGGATCATTGCACTGGTGATGTCAAGAGAGATTTTTCCCTGATATTCGCTGACCTCTGCGTAGTATATCATGTAGTTCTTATCTTCTTCGAGGACCTCACTGTTGCCGTCTTTCCATGTTACGAATCTGACAGTTCCTGTTTCATCCCCTAATAATCCGGCCTGAAGCATTCTTTCATGTCCGGCATCAAAGTTTCTGACAAACTTTGCACGGATGGTTGCTATTCCGGGTTTCAGCCCGGAAATTTTGACCGCTTTTGGAACCAGGGGTGTCTCCTGTTCAGTTTTTGTAATTTTTGTTCCGGAATGTATCTTCATGCTCGGTGCACCGCGGTATTCGTCCACCACGGCAGATTCAATTCTGTACCATTCCAGTTCCTCAAGTTCTTCTGCGCCGGCTTTTTTCCAGACGACAAATTTCACTGCACCTGTTCTGTCAGCGATAATACCTGACTGGGCTATCGATTCTGAGGGAGGCTCTGATACTGAAACAATTTTTCCCTCAACTGTTACCCACTCTCCCGGGCATATGTCTGCAATGGGAGTTACCTCGGAGGTATCTTTTCCGGAAAAATCCTTAACCTTATTTTCCTTCAGAATTTCGTCAGTGACTGTCTTTTCCGCTTCTTCAGGCGGGATATGGAAATCCTCGATAAGAACGCGAAGTTTTGCGGCTATCTCTTCATCTCTGGCATCAATGCCTTTTTCCTTAATCTTAAGGGAGATTCTTTCTGTAATAACAGGATCAATGTCCATTTCAAACATCTCCGGTTAAGTATCAGCAACCTCTTTCTATATAATCTGTTGCCGCGTGGGGTGAAAGTAAAAACTCTGTGTATTTCCATTTATATCTGGTATATGGGCATTATTGTGGTTTTTTTAGTGGAGTCTTTTTTCAGCCCGGTTGCTTCATGCATTTTTTGAAGCATTTTTTTCTCTGACAGGCAGGGCAACACCAGAATATATATTACAAAAAAATTCAAAGTAATATGTATGGTTTTAACAGCAGACAGTTTACTGTCAGAACTTCTTCAGGAGAAACCTGAAGCAGCAGAGATTCTTATGCGCTTTGGAATGGGTTGTGTTGGCTGCGCCCTCGCAAGCGGAGAGAACATCAGGCAGGCCGCAGAAGGTCATGGTATTCCTCTTGCGGAACTTCTTGATGCGCTTGGCATAGAAGAGTAATTTTGGTGAATATCCGGATTAGAAATCCGGAATTATTATTGTATCAGTATTTATTTTTTTACTCCTGATCTCTCTGAGAGATCAGGTTTATTTTTCACAGTCAGCCGGTTTATGGTTTTATTCCGGTATTTTATGTCTCTGTTTCAGCATTTATCTTCAGGTTCTTCACTTCTGCAACTTTTTTCAGTTCACTGATGGTGGCCATAGGATATTTTTTCATGTGGTCCACGATCTCAGGATGGTGCATAAGTATGCAGGTTGTGCATGCCCAGACTGTGCCCCCTGCGGATGTCTCAATAAAATATCCAAGTTCTTCGTCATTGCAAGGGTAAAACGGGCAGTAACAGTAGTTGCATGCCTGTCCTCTGAAATGGCACGGGTAATAAGGGCATCCCTCCGGTGACCATTCAATCCAGTGGTCTCCTCCGATTGTGCTGAGTACATACAGGGCGGGCTTTTCTGCCGGTTTTTTGCCATCGTGCCTTGCAATGGCCTCCTGAACACCGAAGAGGACAGCCTCGGCGGTCCACCTGCCGATGTCGGTCATTCTTCCGGCATACCTGTGTATCTTCTCGTTATCTTTACTGCAGCATGCGACCACTGCATCGGTTGTGGTTCCGGCGAAGTCATAGCCCATTGAGAAGAGTGCCTCGGTTTTTGCCTCCGTTGCAGTGATTATAAGCCCTGCCATTGCCTCGTCAAAGAGTCCGTCTCTGCTGTGCACAATTATGTTTATTGTACCGGGAAGTTTCGGGTTTTTTGGGTTTGGGTTGCTCACTCCGGCTGTGATGAATACGGTAACTGTACGGTTTATCAGGACACAGAGTGTCTTCATATCAACGGCTGTCAAAAGCCCATAAAAATCCCCTGTGCACCCTTCTTCCCTGACAATCCCCTCAATAAATTTTTCAGGACTGTCATGCACGAAATTCTTCTCAACCGTCCGGTTGATTATTGTTGAGACGTCAGAAAGCCCGCCGCCTGCGCCTGAACTGACAGCCCTGAAATTTCCGCGTAAAAAAAGAGTCTTATTTTTTATATAATACTTCATGCAACAGAGTATCTCGCTCTGTCTTTTAATTCCTGCTGTTTCCCTTTGTTCCATCCGGAAACATCTGCAAGATATCCTGTAACTCTTGACACCTGTGATACATCATGGCTCCCGCATTCCGGGCAGACGGGCTGGCCGCAGAGCGGGCAGTACTCGATCTTCTCAATTATGTTGTGGTGGCAGTTGCAGTGATCAAGAGGGCACATGATCTCAAGGTTTGTCTCGCCGCAGCACGGACAGGGGTTTTCGGTGACCACATGGTGGCAGGTGTGGCACTTGTACCTCCGCTCTTCCGTTGGTATTTCCTCGAGATTTCTGTATTTTTTTGACAGTTTTAACTGTTCCTCAGTCCAGATCATAAAGAAGAATATACCACTCAGCAGATAAGGATTATTGTTGCGATAAGGTTGCGGAAATCTGATCTCCTTAACCCGTGTCAGACTCTGATCAGATATATCCTGGCAGGAGAGATTATTTTACAAACGATGAAAGGAGGTGAAAGGAGATAAAATTCCGATAGGGACATTTTCGTATATCGCTCATATCCCGCAGAAAGCGCTGAGGATTTATGATGAGAAGGGACTTCCTGTTCCGGCAGGGCCGACAAGGGAGTTATACATCAATGACCCGGCAGAGGTTCCGGAGGAGGAGCTTTTGACCGGGGTTATGATTCCGGTAAGGAAGGGCTGAGGTGTTTCAGATTTCCAAAAATAAAAAATTAATACCTTATCCCGGGAGATTAAATGTTATCTGAGATGGATTCCTTTCAGTGTTCATATATTTTTTCTCTGTTTTTTCCATTATCAGCACTGCAATGTTCCTGAATATCATCATTTTTTTAAAATTTCCGGAAGCTAATTGTAATTCCGTAAGATATTATGACTTAATTAATGCTGGTCAAAAAAAAGTTGCTGTTCCCTAAACAGAATTTAATGTCAGATTTACCTGTGATGTCTTGCCGGGAGAGATCTTTTATCCTGTTGAATTTCTGCTGTATATGTGCAAAACGGTATATTATCAGGTTCGCCTCAGGTGACTCATAGGGCTCTTCATTCCTCTTTGGAATCGCTTCCTTTAAGGTCAGATCGGTTTCACTCATCATCGGCGAACGGGATGGGAAGGTGGAGGTGAGGTTTAATTTGGCCTGCCCCGAAACTTTTCCGTGTTATAAGTCCCGGACACACGAGTATGACTGTGCAGCCTTCGCCGGGTCCTCACTGTTGTATATCGAGCGTCCGACAATCATAGAATCTATCAGTGGTGCAATCTCCTCTGCACTGCCGCCCTGTGCACCCACTCCGGGTGAGAGTATCTTCTTTGACCCGATTATCTGCCTGAGTGCCTTAACCCTCTCAGGCCTCGTTGCAGGTGCTATAATGCCGTCTGCATTGCATTCAACGGCAAGCTCTGCAAGTCTTTCTGCAACTCCTTCCCCCATGAAGTCAAGTGCTCCGGGGTGGCTCATCTCGGTGACGACATAACACTTCCCCCCGGCATTGTGTGCAACATCCACACAGGCGGATACAGAATCCCGGCCTGTAAATCCCTGTGTAATAATGCCTGAAAATCCGGCTTCAAAGACATGCTCGGCAATCAGCCTGTTGGTATTCGGAATGTCGGCAACCTTGAAGTCCGCGATAAGGGGCAGGTCAAACTCAGCCAGGTCCCTCGCAACTGAAAGCCCTGACCCAAGTACAAGCGGATATCCTATCTTTATTGCGTCAATATACGGGTATGTCTTCTCTGCAATATCCATCGCCTCTGCCCTTGTCAGGACATCGAGTGCAAGCATAAGTTCTGTCATCTCTCAATTCTCTCCAAAACTGCGGCTACAATAAGCGGGAGATTTATTGTGGCATCGCCGTAGACTGTCTGTGAGGTTGCCTCTCCTGTAAGCTTGCCCCATGACTTCGCTTCATCAAGGGTAGCACCGGAAAGCCCTCCAAGGTCAGGCCGGTCACCGGTGAGCTGCACGGCGTAGTCAAAGCCTTTAGGAGTCATGAGCATGCTCTGGAATATATAGTTTTTCGGGACGCCTCCGCCGACAAGCATTGCACCGGATTTTTTAGCGCCAAAGCAGATGTCCATAAGTTCAGACATATCCTTAAAGGCATCGACAGTTACACTGGATGCCTGGTCAAACATCCAGTACTGAAGCCCAATCATTGAGTCCTGAATTGCCGGACAATAGACTGGTATATCTTTTTTTGCAGCCGATGCAAGAATTCCTCTGTCCAGGTTCTCACCTATCAGACGGGTTAAGTCACTGATTGATATCTTTTTTCCGGATTCTATCCCTGAGAAAACGTCCTGAAGGAACTCTTCAAACTTTACAAAGGCGTCATTTGGCAGAAATATATCGTATATCCTGTTGACTTCCTCTTCCCTGAGCATTACATCATCACATACTTCAGTGCCGTGGTAGTGATGGCATCCTATCGCCTCAATGACATCATGTGTAAGGTTTGCACCTGTGGATACTAAGACATCTATATGTCCGGCATCTATAAGATCTGATACTATCCCTCCCATTCCTCCGGGCACCATTGCGCCTGAAAAACCGAAGAATTTTACAACTTCGGGATCGTTAAGCATCTTTTCATATATGTTTACGGCCTGCCAGAGTGAACCTGCATTGTATGCCCTGGATTTGCCGAACTCCTCGACAAGTTCACCTACTGTCATTTTAGCTCTTACTTTTGCCTGAATTACCGGCGTTCCACAGAAATTATCACTGGTCATGGGATTGAAATTACTCCTGTATTGTAATGTATGTGATGTAATATTTGTCTCTGATCAACAATAATCCAACCGAATGTACGGGTCAATGTGAGCAGATATTCCGGGCTGGATAATATTTTAAAAGTTCTGTGTTCTATCTTTCAGAAGGTTGTTCTGATTAAATGAGAAGAGAGAGGGAAGATCCGATGGCACGCCTTTACGCGGAGAGGATGAGGCGCAGCAATGAAAATCTGGAGCTTTATATTGTTCAGTTAGGGCACAGAGGCATCTCATACAGGGTACGTGCTGCTGAGGCTCTTGGGAATTCCGGTGATGAAAAAGCCGTTATGCCGCTTATTGACTGCATGATGAATGACTCTGAGACTGAGGTGGTCTATATGGCGGCATCTTCACTTGGTAAACTGCATGACAGAAGAGCAGTGCAGCCTCTTATATCTAAACTTAAAAGCAGTGATAAATGGGTGAGGCGCGGAGCTGCGAGATCTTTGGGGATGATAGGTGACCGTGAGGCAGTTGATCCTGTATCTGAGCTGCTGTCAGATAATGTCCCTGAGATACGCGCCGCAGCGGCTGAGGCTATAGGGATGATCAGTTACTGGGATGCTGTTGACAGTATCATACCACTTCTTGATGATCCCGAGCCTGAGGTGAGGATCTCTGCAAGGAGGGCTGTCCGGATGCTTGGCAGAGGGGATCTTGCGGACTGAGTTTTCTGTGGGAGTCCGGTTATTTCAGAAGATATCTGAAGCTTCATAATCCCTTTAAACTGAGGGAATGGGAAATATTTACATTTTTTCGCTCTTAAAACGTCTATTCCTGTAATTCTCTCTTCTGCCTGCTACGGGAGAATATATATGATTTGTGGAATAATTATGGATAAGGTGGAGATTATTCCGGAATGTCATCACGAATCGGGGGAATCTGAAGGATGGGAAACTTCCGGGAAGAATGTGGTCTGGCTTAAGTCAGCTGTCCTGCTGTCACCAATTCCTCAGTTTATTATTGATAATAACCATAAGATCATCTACTGGAACAGAGCTATTGAGAAGTACAGCGGAATTAAAGCTGAGGATGTAGTCGGCACAAGTCAGCAGTGGAGGGCATTTTATCCTGATGAGCGTCCGTGTCTGGCGGACCTTCTGGTTGATCAGAGTATTGACCAGATTCCTGAGTGGTACCGGGGTAAATACTCCAAATCCGGACTTGCTGAAGATGCATACGAAGCTACCGATTTTTTTCCGCATATGAAAGTTTCCGGTGCATGGCTCTATTTTACCGCCTGTCTTATCAGGGATGATGACGGCAGGGTAATTGGTGCCCTTGAGACACTTGAGGATGTCACTGAACAGAGGAATGCGGAGCTGTCCCTCCGTGAAAGTGAAACTCTTTACAGGACCTTATTTGAGGATTCACCAATCTCATTATGGGAGGAGGATTTTTCTGCGGTTAAGTCATGGCTTGACATGAAACAGAGGGATTCTCTCTTTGATATCTCAGTCTATTTTCAGGAACACCCCGATTCAGTCTTAAATTTTCTTTCAATGGTGAAAATTAACAATATTAACAACGCAACTGCGGAGCTTTTTGCTCTTCCTTCTTACAGGAGTTCTTTCAGTAGCCTCCTGGGGATAATTTCAGGAGATTCATATGATATTTTTGGAAGAATTATTATTGCACTTGCCAGTGGCAGAAGAGAAATCGAAGAAGAGCTATCACTTCAGACCATGAAAGGGGAGAGAAAGAACATCATAATGAAGTTAAATGTCGTCCCCGGACATGAGGATACCTTTTCTAGGATTTTTGTCTCGGTAATCGATATTACGGAGAGGAAAATTATGGAGGAGGCACTGAAGCAGGCAAATCGCAAACTGAATATGCTCTCTTCGATCACAAGGCATGACATACTGAATCTTATCATGGCAATCCGTACCTACATCGAGTTTTCTGAGGAACTCATAACCAGTCCTGAAGCACTGGAATATATTCGGAAGGAGAAGAGTGCTGTTGATGCGGTCAGGAACCAGATCGAGTTTACAAAGTACTACCAGGATATTGGCGTTGAAAAACCGAAATGGCAGTATGTGGAGGATATTGTTGGCCGGGTATTAAATATACTGAATTTAGGCAATATTAATCTGGATATCGCCATATCAGGGGTTGAAATCTTTGCAGATCCGCTTATCGAAAAAGTATTTTACAATCTTATCGAGAATTCCATCCGGCATGGCGAAAATGTTACTGAGATCACCTTCTCTTTTTATGAAGCAGAAGACGGTCTGGTCATATCGTACAGTGATGATGGTGCCGGAATTGCAGAAGATAATAAAAATAAGATTTTTAAGAGAGGTCTTGGGAAAAATACCGGTCTTGGCCTCTTTCTCTCCAGAGAGATCCTTCTTATCACCGGTATTTCCATCAGGGAGACGGGTGTTCCGGGTGAAGGGGTTAATTTTGAGATAACTGTTCCTAAGGGGAGTTATCGTATGACTCGGGGCAATGTTGATGACTGATGTCCGGCTCTCTTCTTTAACATTTATTTCCGGTCAGATTCCGGTTTAAAGATAGATTCTGCTCTTTTTCTCCATCATCTCCTCTTCAGAGATATTCTCGTTTTTAAGCTTGAATTGCCAGCTATCGCTCATGTCATTGATCTTTAAGGCATCTTCAGGGCATTTTGCCACGCAGGCAAGGCAGGCTGTGCACCTTTCAGGATCAGGTTCTCCCCCCTCTGCATTCATTGCACCTGAGGGGCACGCCTCCTCACAGATTCTGCACATGCAGCATTCAGAACCCTCTCTTGTCGGAAGCTTTGTCAGTATTCTGAATCTGAAACTCTCGATTTCATCGAGGAATTCTTCAGAATGTTTTGTCTTTTCCATCTCTCCAAGGACGCCTTCATCCTCTCCTGTAAATCTGCGGTAGGTTGCAGCTGCATACTCCTCCGCCATATCATAGTCTGACTGGTCCGGCCTCTCTTCCATAGCTTTCCAGCCGCCGGTGTTGAATGTGTGCGGTGACAGAAATTCGGCAGATGAAACTACGGTAAAGCTCCGCTCTTCCAGTATCTTTTTTGTGGAGTGGTGGGCAGGGTGGATGCCGAAACCACCGTATGTGAAGAAGATTGAACACTTCTTATTCATTCCTTTAAGGGTGTGCAGCCATTCCCTTGCTTCCCGTGGGGCACGCCATGAGTGCACCGGAAATCCGAATACTACGGCATCATAGGGCGTAAGATCTGTTTCCTTCTGTCTTGCCTCATGTGGTGTGATGTCGGCTGTTTCTGTCTCTGCTCCGAATGCAGTAAATTTTTCTGCAATAAAGTCTGCAATTCCGGCTGTATTTCCGGTTGCTGAAAAGTACAGTATAAGTATTTTCATGGGTTTTCATCCGGAATTTTCATCTTATTGTCTCTTTTCGAGAGTATGACGGCCCTGCTCATCGAGATCTGTGGGTATTCTTCTGCTGTAAATCCTGCATCTTCTGCTGATTCTATTGTTTTTTGAAATGCAGTTTCTGTAACATGAAACTTTGGTTCTGCAATGAGGTATTTTCCTTTGGGCTTTAGCATATCATAGACTTCCACAAGAAAGGAATTCCGGTCCGAAACTTCATGGACCATGTAAAACGAGAGGATAAAATCCGCTTTCTTCTCTATTCCTGTCCTTTCCGGTGAACTCCTGTGCCAGATTATCCGTGATTCCGGGCCTGTTCTTCTGCACCTTTTCTCTGCATATCTCAGCATTTCATACTGGAGATCGCATCCTATTACTGTTCCTTTCCCGCCCGCCAGCTCTGCCATTGCGCAGGTGAAAGTTCCCGGCCCGCAGCCGAGGTCTATGATAGTCATTCCCTGAGTGATGTACTCTGAAAGGATCTTTTTTGGGTTCTGGAAGAATTTTCTGATTCTGTTATCAAGCATAAATGTATGTGTGAATGAATACCGGCAGAGTTTCTCCGGTGGGTTAGTGTTTTTCTGAATTGTTCTCATGTCGCTCTCCTTTTTGTTAAGTATGTTTACATTCTCAAATATGAAAAAAATTTAGTCTTCTTTTCTGCTGCATTCATCAAAGGTCTCTTCAATAGCCGATAAAAAGCGCATTATTAGATTAAATTCCTGTTCTGTGATCTCACCGAGTTTCCGGTGCATCAGGGCGTAGATCTTTGCGTGATGCTGCTCATGTCCGAGGTGGGCGATGTTACCCTGTGGTGTGAGTCGCAGGAGGACTGCCTTTTCATTGTCGGAATTTTGGTATTTTTCAGCCAGTTTCTTCTTCTCAAGCCTGTTTACCATCTGTGATATGGCACTTTTTGATATCCCGAGCAGTTCTGAGAGGCTGGTGATGTTTATCCCCGGATTTTTACCTATTGCCATGACAGTGTGGATCTCGGAGCAGTGAAGCAGGTCTCCTGTACCGAAATCCCTGGGGCTTTTCTCGTGCTCCTCAATTTTATTGAGGATTCTGATCCATTTATCCGATAGTTTCAGGAAGTCTCTGCTGTCTGTCATTGTATCTTTGTCCTGGGCTGATCTGCTCATTATTGTTAAGTTTATTAACTATTTAATATTTTATGCAGTTCAGTCCTGATTTTATTTCCGGTAAAGATCTGCTGATTTTTCCCGGAAGTCTGATGTCCTCCGGAAAACTGCCTCCGGTATGTGCCTTATTCTTCTTTTCTAAGGGTAGCGGCAATTACTATGGCGAACATAAGGATTACAAAAACGGAGACCCAGAGTCCTGTTCCGTCTGCACCTGAAGCAATATTAAATATGGATGCGATGATTGCAAGAGTACTCCCGGCGAAGACAATCATCTCTCTTGTGTTGTATTTCATGAACTGTAATTCACAGGGCGTTTATTTATGAATTCCGTCAGGGATCAGGCTAAAAACTGTGTTTTTCTCTCCGGTTATGACTGCCTGAATTTAAATTGCCGGAAATTCTGTGACAAATTCTTCTTCTCCTTTATTCCGGTTATGCAGTATTGTACTATGCAGTGCAACCGGAGTGCCCTATAGTCCTTTTACAAGGTTTCTCCTCTGGATAACCTTTGCAGAGAGTACAAACAGAAAAATAACCATGACAAGCACCATTGCGTCAAGCCAGACAGGATAGACTGCATCTCCATTTAGGCCTGCATGGAAGAGATCGACAAGATATGTCAGAGGCGAGAGTGATGTCAGTATATACAGCCAGCCTGTAAGCTCCCCAAGAGGAATGAATATGCCTGATATGAAGATGAGCGGGAGCCGGACGAGGCTTGAGAGCATCATTATATTTGACGGGTTGTTTGTGGTGGGTGAGGCAAGAAGTGTGCCAAGCGCTGCAAATGTTACTGCTCCGAGTACCAGGGAGAGCAATACAAGACCTGCATTCATGAGGGGAAGTTGCAGGAGTAATATGCAGGCACAGAAGACAAACGATGTTGCTGCAATTCCAAATAATGCACCTGCAAGTATGTCTCCTATTATGATGCTCTCAAGAATGACCGGGAGAGATACAAGCCGCTCATAGGTCTTCTCACGCTTCTCCCAGGGGGTTATCAGCGGGCCGACTGAGGACGAGGTGAAGAATAGCATCATCCCGACAAATCCGGGGAAGAACAGGACCAGATTAAGATTTCTGCCTATGAAGAAGGTGAGGAACATTATCAGCGGAAAGAGAAGGCCGAATATCATAACCGGCCCTTTGAAGTAGTATATCCGCATGTTCTTCCATGTAACTGTGAGAATGCTCCTCAAAAAGATCTTCCAGTCCATCTTCAGGCTCCCTCTGTCAGTTTAACAAATGCCTCTTCAAGAGTGGGATTTGATGTCCTGATTGAGACAAATGCCAGTTTTTCCCGTTCTGCAACATGGACGAGGTGCTTAACCGCAATGTCCGGGTCATCTGAATATATACGCCATTTATCCCCCCATGGCTCAGCACGGTTTATGCCGGGTGCAGAGAAGATGTCAGGTCCTACTGTTCTGTCAAATGAGATCTCAATATAACGGGAAGTATCAAATGTCTTTTTAAGTTTTTCAGGACTTCCCGTTGCGACTATCTTTCCGCTGTTGATTATGCTGATGTCTGAACATAGTGCATTTGCCTCTTCGATGTTATGTGTTGTGAGAAGAACAGTGCTGCCTTCACTGTTCATCTGCCGGATTGTATCGATTACAAGGCGGCGGCTGTACACATCAAGGCCTGTTGTGGGTTCATCGAGAATTAAAAGCGGCGGCGAATGGATGATGGCAGATGCAATGCTTATTCTCTGGCGCATTCCTTTGGAGAATGTCCGCACAATATCGTTTTTCCTCTCTGAGAGGCCGAGGCGTGCGATGATCTCCTCTGCCCGTCTCTCCCGGACGGTTTTATCCATGCCGTAAAATTTTCCGGTCAGGAGGACATTCTGCACTGCTGTAAGGTCACTGTAAACCGTCCCGTTCTCCGGAATTACTCCCATCTTCATTTTTGCTGTAAGAGGATCTCTGCGGACATCAGTTCCGAATATCCTGACTGAACCTGAATCAGGTATCAAAACTCCGGTTATCATCCTGATTGTGGTCGTTTTTCCGGCACCGTTTGGTCCTAAAAAACCGAAGATGCTCCCTTCCGGAATTTTTATACTGACATCATCAACGGCTGTGACTGTACCGAATGTTTTCCTGAGGTTATCTGCTCTGACTGCATCCATGCCTGTTGTTCCGTGATATTGATTATTTTGGAAACCTAATGAGATTTCTCTTCTGGCATTTCTACCTCTCCTGTTGAAAGTAATATTGGTAATGTCAGGGATGTCCGGTGCGATATATGGGAGATTAAGGCGGAGAAGAGTTCTTATTCTCCATATTATGTATGTTTTTTATCTGAAAGCAGATGCAGATTCTGTTCTGATGAAAAAAGCTGTCAGGGCAATTTAAAGTTTAAATAAAATGATTTTTGTCTTCAACTCTGACTTATCATTAACGCCGGATTAAATATTGGTCCAACTGGAATTGAATTCTGAATTTCTTGCAAAAAGGAGATGGGCCTGATGCGATTCGAACGCATGACCGCCCGGTTATGAGCCGGGCGCTCCACCACTAAGCTACAGGCCCTGTGGACTATAATATTTGTATCTTTTAGCAAAAAAACCTAACCATTGCCGGATGTGCATAACGGACTCCTGCCGGTTATCTTATTTTGCGTAAATAAACTTGTAATTCCGGATTTAAAAACATTTTGAGTAAATTTTGATTATATTCCTGATTCCGGGTGCAAAGCCGGTGTTTCTGACATTTAACTTCTTTATGCGCACATTAATTCATGTGGATTTTCAGTAATTCCAATTACCCGTAACATTTCTGAGCTGTATAGATCTCCGGCCAATCCTGAAATTTAAGGTCAGTTCCGGAGATGTCAATACCCGTCAGGATAAACCCTGCATGGGGTCCGGTTTTATGGAGGAGATATCTGCAATAAAATATGAAGAGAAGAAGTCACGGTTCTATGCCCACCTTTACAGAATCACTGATGAAAGGGACCTTGAAGATGTCATCGCAGTCCACAGAACCAAATACAGAAAAGCTGCCCATCACTGTGTTGCTGCCCGCTTTACTGGCAGATCGGGCAACTTTCATGAAGAGTTCAAAAATGACGGTGAGGTAGGTCATCCGGCGAAGGGGATGCTCAGGATAATGGAGGTGAACGGACTTGATTCACATGCAGTTGTCGTCTCAAGGATTTTTGGCGGAATAAAACTCGGCCCCGGCGGTGTATCGAGGGCCTTCAGGAAGTCTGCCGAATATGCAGTATCATCATCTGAAAATTAAGCCGCTCTGAAAATAACTGATCCGGACAGCCTCTATTCAGTTGTCTGACAATAATCTGTTCTGATTTACTCCTTCAGAAATACTGCATGAATCTCTTCTCTCTGGTGTTCATGCCCCTTAACTCTCATCTTCCAGTGGATATATCCTGAATCGACAGGCTTAAAATCCCGGAAAAGTTCAGTCACTCCGGCCATATCAAAGAAATGCGTGGATATCCCGTTTCCCTTGCGGAATGTATTCCTTTCAGTCTCCACGCCCTTTCCGCATCTGAGATCGCCTGCACCAAAATCCCTGAAATAAAATCTGCCTTCATTCCTCAGAACTCTGTATATTTCAGATGCCGCTTTGAACCTCTCAGTCTCATTAAGGTGGCTTATCGTATGAAATGAGATTACTGTGTCATAAACTTCGTCTTTTGCCGGAATTGCGGTTATATCCCCTGCATAAAACTCAGCTTTCCTGCATGCCCCTGCTGCCATTCTTATGGCAGATAAGGATATGTCCATTCCGTGGCATATTATCTCCCTGCTGCATAACTGAACGGCGGTCTTCCCGTTGCCGCATCCTGTCTCAAGAACCCTGTCTCCTTTTTCGATCTCCGGAAGGAGATGCTGGTGACCTGCCCAGAGGCTCCCCTGTTTATTATATGCATTCTCCCAGGGGTTCTCCGTCTTTATCATAATATACAGAAATATTCTCTTCAGGAAGTGAATATAATGCCTGATCTGCGGGCCGGGATAATCAGGCGCCTGTCATCGCAGCCGGAGGTGCCATATCACTGCCTGTGGGACTTCTGTATTTCCTTTTTGCAGGAATAATCTCCCCCACATATACATATGACAAATGGCCTTTCAGGAGATTTTTAAGGCTCTCAAGTGAGATTGTAAATCTCCTCCCGGAAATTGTCTCAATATTAAATGCCCGCTTATTCTGTGAGATCACTCCTTTCCCCTCCCTCTCACTCAGCCGGCAGCCCCATTCTCTTCTGACTGTCCATATCTCTGCCGGTCTTCCGGACGCGAAAGTCCTCCTCAGATCTCCGGTTTTAATACCTAATACACAGTTGCCCGCCTTTATCTCTATTATTTCAGTGAGCCTGCCGTCTTCATCAGTTGCGCCGTTTCTTCCCCGGACTGCATGACCTGCACGGTTTATCATTGGTTATTCCTCTACTTTCTCCTATCCATGGGGGACTATTTTAATACTCGCCGTGCGCGGGGTGAAAGTAAAAAGTCTGTGTATATCTTGTTAATTCTTATTTTTTGACCATAAGTCTGATATTTTTCGCCATGGTGCCTTTAATGCCGTTATTATTATTTCCGTGATTTCTGCAAAATTCCGGGTGTGCCAATATCCCTCCTCTGCTTCCTGTTAAATATTATATTCACTAATTATCTGATTATGACCGGATGCGGAGATGTTCTTGAGAATATGAGAATTATGGAAGAGGAGATCAGAGCACTTATTGATAAAATAGAGCCTGAAAATGTCGATCTCTTCCTTTCGGAAATGGTTAAGGAGAGGAGGATATATGTTGCCGGTGCGGGCAGATCCGGTCTTATTGGGCGTGCCTATGCAATGAGGCTTATGCATGTGGGCCTTGAGAGTTATGTAGTCGGTGAGACTGTAACGCCGGCAATGAGGGAGGGTGATGCAGTAGTTATCTTCTCAGGCTCAGGTGAGACAAACTCAGTTGTTGATATTGCAGAGACTGCAAAGTCCCTTGGCGGATATCTCTGCCTGATAACCTCGCATAAAAACTCCACAATAGGAAAGATTGCAGACTGTGTTGTTGAACTTCCGTCCCCCACACCTCCTGAAAATGAATGGGAGAACACCTTTGAGATAAGGCAGATTACAGGTGGCTATAAGTCTGCATCACTCCCGCTTGCCTCTATAGGCACTCTGTTTGAAACATCGGCCATGATATTTTCAGATGCTGTTATAGCCTCAATAATGGAGGTCAATCTCTGCGGCATCGAGGACGTGATGGAAAGGCTGAACAATATACAGTAAATGTAATTCACCCGGGAAAGAGATGGATAAACTATTATGCCCGGTCTGCGGCGGAAACTGTATCGCGGAGATCGACAGAATTCCGGACAATCCAAGGAAATTATTTTCGCCGTGCAGCAGATGCCGTGCAGATTTCCGTGACAAAAGCATTCCGCCATCCGGAGATTTTCCTCTGGCATGCCCCGAATGCGGCAGGAGATTTATAGACGATGTCATGGCTCACTGCCACAGAATCATCTCTGAAGAAGAGGATGATTTCAGATCCATGTCCCTCTCTGCCGTTGGAATGCCTCTGCTCTCCCCCGGAATTTTTATGCTCAGGCCGCCGTTTCTCTCTCCTGATTCTGTGGTTCTCTTATCCAAATCTGTCACCCGCCATACCGCAGACAGAATATTCCATGAAGTTCCGGAGATAAAGGGAGTCATACTGGACAGGGAAGCTCTGCCCGGAATAGGGCCTGATGGATATTCCGGGAGCAACGAACTGATTTGTGGCTGCGATGTGAGAGGAGATATATTTCAGGTTCAGAAGAAGAGATTCATCATCTATAAGCAGCAGTCTCTCTGCCATATCGAATATCCCAAAGGTTCAGATCCAAAGATAGAGGCAGTCCGGAAGAATGTCCTCCGCAATCAGCCCGATATTTTTGTGGATGCCTTCTGCGGATGCGGAACACTTGGTATTGCAGCCTCCATAACCGGCGCTCAGAATGTCATCCTCAATGATGCATGGTACTCATCTGCATGGTGGTCAGCTATAAACATCCTGGCAAACAGGTCTCTTCTTGGGGCAGATGAAGTTATATTCAGATCAGGTCTGGAAAAGCTTTCAGAGAAACCTGTAATGCGCCCTGGTGATCCACCCTCTGTGGTGGCTGAGGCATCAGGCGCAGGCAGGAGTCTAAAGGTCATACACGGTGATTACAGATCCATCCTCAAAATGATTCCTGATGACAAAAAAATGACTTCTATTGCCGCAATTGATGTATTTGACAAGGAGAATACTGCCGGAACAGATGAGCTTATCCGGTGGTGGAATGATGAGACTGGCGGTGACTCTTTTATTCCTTGAATGATAATATATCTGGGGACTAACCCGGGTGGTTAGGCGTCACCTGTTACCCGAAACCGCCGTTATGCGGGGGGTGATAGGTCGGGAGCGGCTTTGGCGATCTTTCCGGAGCGTGCCCGCCCTGACTGCGAAGCCTTGTCCTGTGAGATCAGTGGAAAAGTATCAAAATTCCGGAGGGGATGGAGACTTTTAGCTGCGGAGACCGGTTCAGGCCCGGAAGGGAGCAGACTTACCGCAGACATCTGGTGCCCACAGGGTTGCAGGGTGGAGGAAGGGTATCACGCGAAAGAAAGGCACGCGATTCCCACCCCGATCACGTCCCTTTTTGGTGAATTTTGTGACCAAAGTTTGTATTATCGGAGCATCGGGCAAAGTGGGGCAGTTTGCTGCGTATGCGGTTTCCAAGATCCCTTTTGTATCGCGCCTCGTCTTATTTGGAAGAGAAGGCAATGAGGACTTTCTCGAAGGCATAAAATTAGATTTTATTGACTCATTTTCGGCCCTTGGCCGGGATGTAAAGCTCTCTGCTTCGACAAATCCGGGAGATATCGAAGGTTCTGATGTTGTGATTATCACATCCGGAGTTCCAAGGTCACCGGGACAGGACAGGCTGGATCTCGCAAAGCAGAATGCAAGAGTGGTTGCATACTATTCTAAAATGATTGCCGGATATGCACCTGATGCAATAATCATGGTAGTCTCAAACCCTGTCGATGTTATGACGGCAGTTGCCCTTGAGTGTTCAGGGTTTATTCCTTCAAGAGTATTCGGGCTTGGCACGCATCTTGACTCTATGAGACTGAAATCGTATATTGCAAACCATTTCAGTGTGCACGTAAGTGAAGTTCATACAAGGATTATCGGTGAGCACGGCGAGACTATGGTCCCTCTGTGGTCCGCAACGACAATAGGAGGTATTCAGGTTCAGAATCTGCCTGAGTTTTCAAGTCTTCCAAAGGATGAATTTGTCGAATGCGTAAAAGTTGCAGGGTCAGAGATCATAAACAAATGTGGTGCTACAATCTATGGCCCGGGTGAAGCTATAGCAACGATAGTAAGAACAATTCTTGGCAATGAAAACAGGATACTGTCCGTCTCTGCATATATCAGAAGTGAAGTGAACGACATCGGTGATGTCTGTATAGGTGTACCTGTAAGGATCAACCGTAAGGGTGTATTTCCAGTGCCTATAAGAATTAGCGAGGAAGAGGTCTCAGGATTTCAGAGATCTGTTGACAGAATTAAGTCAATAACATCTGAGGTATTATCTGATCTCAAATCAGAGAACGCCGAAATAGATAAGAAAAATAACGTAGTTCATGAAAATGATCTTTTATTCTGAATGAATTATCTTTTCAGATTCACTTAATTATCTTCTGGCTTATCCGGAAATTATGTTATTACAGTTATTTTTCCTGACCGGCAATTCTTTCGTCGGAGCTTTCTCTGTATCGGATTTAGTTTTTTTAATAATCAAAGATTTGCCCTTATGATGGTTCGGAAAGGTAGCATCCGCTCCCTGAGAAAAAATTTCTGAAAAATCCGGTAAGGATTTTATGTTAATGTTTTGTGGAGAAATATCTCCTTTAATTAAAAAAATATTCAGGTAAGTGTTACAGATTCAATCTCTGCGCTTTCTACTCCCTCAATTGCCTTGAGTGAAGCTTCTGCGTCTTCCGGTGTACCTTCACCGTCAGGAACTACAATTATCATTTTAAGTGCAGACAGGCCGAATCCGATTGGCTCTACCTGAATATCCTGTGTTCCCGGGAGTAATTCCTTAATTGTTGCTTTAAGTGCTTCAAGATCCACTTCGGGTGATTCCGGCATAACCTTGAAGATAACTGCTACGTCACCCATGATTATGGCCCCTCAAATCCACATTTCTGACATGTGTAAGGGACACTCTGGTGTCTGCATCTGTGGCATCTGTAGATGGTCTCGCGGCATTTAGGACACTCGAATTTTGTCCAGCCCGGCTCAGAGAGCGGTGCTTTGCAGGAAGTGCATTTATCAACTGACATTATTTTATCTCCTGAATTATCTTATAATTTCATCCTTTAAACTCTTAATAACTTCTGATAATGCGTGTCCCGAAACCAGTCCCGGTTTTCAGGAAATTCTTCAGTTTTCCGGGGTCACGCCCGTTTATCATATAAGAATTAATGTTATTTTCAAGGGCATAATCAACGAAATAATTGTCCACATCGCCCGAATTTCTGAATTTTGCCGCGTCACTGATCTCAGTGACATAACTGTCTCCAGATCTTATTTTGTCAACAGATTTCACAAGAACCAGATCTGACCCTCTCAGTCCGGCAACCCAGGCTGCAACTGAATCTGATGTTACGTCCCAGGAATGCGGCAGGGGATCTCTCTCATACAGAATCCTGTAAGGCAGTAGTATATGTAGACCATCTCTCTTTTCAGGGTTAAAAGTAACAGGAACTCCAAATCCTGAGAGATAGAATCCAAACTGCTCCATCGCAAGTACAGCCATCCAGTGCGCAGTGTCGTCATCAGGATCAAGGCGGCGTACTATGTCAGCCGATTCTCCGCCTCCCGGAACTATAAGTGCGCTTACCCCGCTTGCCTGTATGGCCCGGATAATCTCCTCCGCACACCTGGTCAGGCTTCCCCCGATTTTAATGACTGGATTTTTATCTGAAAAATCATTCATTCCGCCAGATATAATACCTGATTATGCAAATAGCTTATCTATGAGGTCACGGTTTCTCATCTTTCTTCTGCTCTCCGCAGTGTTTGTAAATGCGGGTTCATGCTTTGAGATAACAGCCTTCTGCCCGGATACATGGCTGTCTGGTGAAGGAGATGAATATTTTGTTATAAGCGGAACGGGGAATGGTGAGAAACTCCTTATAACTGACAATGAAGGCAGTGTCAGATTTCCTGATGGATCATATCTCTCAGGCAGTACAGTTGTGGCAAGGGAAGCAGTGGCATATTACAGCGTATATGGAAAAAACCCGGACTATGAGATAATTCCGACTGATAAGTCAGTCCCTGATATGATACGGATCGGGAATTTCCGGATGGCAAACAAAGCCGATGAACTGGTGCTTTTAGATGACGGAAGAAAGATACAGGAGGTCGTCTGGCCGGGAGCAGTTATCTCCGGTGAAGGGCGCGTACATATTCTATCTGACGGTGAATGGGACTTAAGAGTATATTATGAGGGTCAGTCATCTTTTGAGCCGGAGACGTTCTTTGATACAGCAGTTACCGCTTTTGTCTCACCTGACTGCTCTTATGAAGTTCTTAAGTCCCTGATCTCTTCTTCATGTGAATCCATCCGTCTCAATGTCTATGAACTGACAAAATCCGGAATAGCATATGAGCTTTCAGAGAGGTCATCGGCAGGTGTGGATGTGAAGGTGCTGCTTGAAGGTTCTCCTGTCGGCGGAGTTTCAGATTCCGAATATGCGGCAGTAAATGTTGTGCAGAATTCCGGCGGTGAAGTGAGGATGATGCTGACCGAAAATAAGGGTTCGCACGCACCATACAGGTATGACCACGCCAAATATCTGGTCTCTGACGGAGAGAGCGTACTTGTTGCCAGTGAAAACTTCGGCGAGACCGGTTTTCCGCAGACAGGGTGCAATGGCAACCGGGGATGGGGTATTGTAATTAACGATGCCGGGGTGTCAGACTATTTTGACGGGGTATTTGCATACGACTTCAGCGGAGGATGGTCGGGGTCACCTGGTGAGGATTCTGGCCGGTTTGATGAGACCGATTCATCAGGGTATTATGGTGGCTATAATTCAGTCTTCACTCCCCAAAGGTTTGATGGTGTAACTGTCACACCCGTAATTTCGCCCGATACAAGTTATCTGATACAGGATATGATCTCAGGTGCGGAAGAGTCGGTGGATATTGAACAGGCGTACATCAAAAACTGGTCATCCGGTGAAAATCCGTATCTTGAAGAGGCGATAGATGCTGCGAGGAGGGGGGCATCTGTCAGGATAATTCTGGATTCATATTATTATAATGTCGATGGTGATGACGACAATGACGAGATGGCGGCATATATCAACTCTGTCGCAGATGCAGAGTCCCTGAATCTTCAGGCCAGGCTTGCCAGAACCGGTTCCGGAATGCCTGTCAAGGTTCACAACAAGGGGGTAATTGTTGACTCTGAAAAGGTGCTTATAAGCTCGGTGAACTGGAATGAAAATTCACCTCAGATGAACCGTGAGGCAGGAATTATTGCAGAAGGGTCTGGTATTGCCGGGTATTACGGGGATGTCTTCAGTCATGACTGGGAGTTTGCCGGTGGTGTGGGGATAACTCCGGGTAAGAGTAGTTCCGACTTTTTTTCACCCGGAAGTCCGGGAATTGCAGAAATGCTCTTTCAGAAGCAGAATGTGGCGCTGCTACTCGTTGCTCTTCTGGTAGTGCTCTATGCCGTCAGAAAAAGGGGCTGAATAAGAACCTGGCAGGGGACTGAATAATATCTACGGTTTATGCCACGTTTCTTCCGGCTGCTGTTATCTTCAGGTTCTGGTCATGTGTTCTATGTATGCCGGGTTTTAGTCCTGAAAAATCGTATATATTGTTGTTTTGGGAATTATATCTCTTTAAGAGTGTGATGAACTGTATGACATCAAAATTTTGGATCAGGAATGGCCTTTTCAGGATCCCAAGTGCGCCTGCTTTTTTCGCCTTCTTCACATCATCTGAATCGGGATTTGTGGACAGAAAGATTACAGGTCTGTGTGAATAGCGCCTCAGATGTCCTGCTGCTTTTATTCCACCAAAATTCCGGATGAAATCAATATCAATCATTATTATATCCGGTGAATTCTCCGACATAAACTGCATTGCCTCTCTGCATGTGGTGGCATGTGCACATATATAGTGGCCGTAAAATGCCGCCATTGTGGATACTGTCGCGGCTACATCTCTGCTCTCATCGACAAGCAGTATTCCGGCTGAATTCATCTTCTGATCTCTGTTGTTATTTTATGATGTTCTGCTGTTCTGGTGTATTTATGCTGTTCTGGATTTTGTTCTTCGGAAATATTCATTCTCAGACGGATTTATTCCTCTTATGAATATGTACTGGCACCTCCCGGTTCCTGTGAATGCGGTCCCGAAAGGATATTACATAATCTGAATCATCAATATATAGTTTTTGCGAGGTGTGACTATATTTAAAATATATTTTATTGGTATCCTGTGTAGATTATATTTTATTTTCTGGCAGATTGTAATGTCTGAACCATTTACTTTTAAAAAGTCATTCATGAACCAGCGGTTCACAGATAATGAATGAAACAGTGCACTTTTTCATGAGATTGATCTATAGTTATGCCGGAGATGAAATATGGCTGTTCATCTCTGAACTATTGCATGTTTTCAGTAGTAACAGGACTGGATTTTTATTATTTCGGATGAGTTCTTCGCCTGTGCATATTCGTCAAGCGGTTCTTTGTTGACCTCTAAAAACCTCAGGCCCCAGCCGAATTTTGCAAGTATTGTCTCTGCCTGCTCTTTCTCACCAAGTATATATAGAGCTGCGGCAAGTGCCTCAACTGAATTCAGCATAAACGGCCTCCCGAAATGTCCCGGATTTGCGGCAACAAGAAATGGGAGCGCCCTTCTCCTCTTCCATTCACTAAGGGCTGATGTATTGAGTACCTCCCATGAACAGTCCAGAACTGTAATGGATGGCGCGATCCTGTCTGCCGGAGAAATTGCCTGCTCTGCTGTCGGGTCGAGGATTATTGTCGATTTTGGGATCTTTTTCATCTCCGGAAATACCCTTATCAGGCCTGCACGCTGGAGTTTTTTTACTGAACATACCCTTGGGTCACAGGAATTGTCCCGCCATGCAAAAAGCGGCATTGTCATAATTATGTATTCACCAAACTCTATTGATGTATATTCTGGTCTGCCCCTGCATAATAAATCCTTCTTTGAGAGCAAAAGGCATAACAAGCGATGAGGACCTGAGGATATTTTCTGCCTGCCTTAAGAGATGTGAGAGTTTTGGCATAGAGACTGTACCCCTGCCATGTCCTGAAACTGAATATCTGGGCCCCGGCAGAGAACCGACAAACTTCACTGAATCACTTGACAATTCTGAATTTTCAGCAATTCTTGATGAGAGGGAGAAGAATGTCCGCGAAATTTTCTGTAAGAGAGGGTTACCGCTCTTTATTCTCGGTGTTGACTCCTCGCCGTCATGCGGGGTTGGTATGACATATTACAGCGAGAGGAAAATTCCCGGAAGAGGTGCCTTTTTATCCCGTTTTTCTGAGGTTCCTGCAGTTGATGTGAAGGAATTTGCTGATTACAGAATATATCTTGCAGCGCCTCTCTTCTCACAGGCAGAACAGGAGTTCAATCTGAAGGTTGCTGAAATTCTCCGGAGGAGTTATTTTGAGGTTTTCATCCCGCAGGAGCACGGGGATGACGGAGAAGAGCGTGCTGATGACAGGATGAGAATAATATTTGAGCGAAACCTGTCAGCCCTTGATCATTCTGACATTGTTGTGGCTGTAATTGACGGTGCAGATGCAGATTCCGGCACCGCATGGGAGATGGGCTATGCATATGCAAAGGGTAAACGGGTAATCTCGCTCAGAACTGATTTCAGGTCTTTCGGGGACGGTGAGCTTGTCAATCTTATGCTTGAGGAGTCATCCGATGTTGCTTTACACCCAAAAGATCTCCCATTCATTATCATGCCCTCCCTGAACCTGAATGATCGGCCATGAAGAAGATTTCTTCGTGAGAATTGCGTCTGCAAAGCCGGCAGGCTGTTATATTCTCCTTTCCCAATCTTTTTTTTAATATCTGCGCCGGCTTCTCCTATGAAACAGTGCGCAGTTTCATTCATCATCTGTGAACCGGCTGGTTCATGAGTGACTTTTTTGATCCGCAATAACCATTCCGTCTCACCTGCATACACAACAAACATTATCTGTTATTCAGTCTATTTTCTCTTCAGGCAGTATGGATCTCTTGTCACTGAAAAAGATGTTTACCTCTAAGGATTTCCGCTGGATGGTCTTTATAATAGTGCTGACCATACTTGCATTTGTTGTAAATTATTTCTCTTATTTCTATGATATTACTGATTCAGCTTCTAATCTTTTTCTTCTGCCGATAATTATTGCGACATTTTATTACCGGAAGAAGGGTTTTATCTTTTCGCTCGTTATAATTTCGCTATTCCTGTCAATGCTCAGTGTAATTGACCCTGATCCATATCTGATAATTAATACCGGGGATAATGCTATAATCATGGTCGGCACAGCCGGAATTGTAACGCTGATGTCGGTTGCACTGGGAAAAACGGAGAATAAATACAGGCTTTTGTTTGAGACTTCCCCATCCCCTCTTATAACCATACTTCCGGGAGGTAATGTCTCTGAAATCAACCGTAAATTCATGGAAAATTTTGGTTATGCAGCTGACGATATTGTTGGAGAGGATTTTCAGGCGCTGCCTTTAATCCCGGATGAGTGTAAGGATGTCGCATCAGGGCTTATAAGCTGTTTTAGTGAAAATTCCGGGCAGGAATTCATAAACGTCATCTCAAAGAAAGGGGATGTTCATTTCTGCAAAGCTTTTTCTGCACCCCTTTTCAGTGATGAGGGTAAAAATGAGGGTTTTATCGTATCACTTACCGATATCACTGAAAATATCATTGCACAGAGGAAGATTGAGACATCACTGCGTGAGAAGGAGACTCTCTTAAAGGAAGTTCATCACAGGGTTAAAAATAATCTCCAGATCATTGTGGCAATGATAAGTCTTCAGATAAGAAGAACTGATGATTATGATACCATCCGTATATTGAGGGATTTCAGAAACCGTGTCTATACTATGGCAAGGGTGCACGAAAATCTCTATCAGTCTGACAGTCTGTCAGAAATTAATGTCAAAAATTTCCTCAGAAACCTTGGCAGGGATGTTATAGTCCAGTACACTCTTCCGGACAGGAACATCGGCCTCAAAGTTAATGTTGAAGGTGATCCTGAGATGGATCTGGATATGATAATTCCCCTCGCACTGATTACAAATGAACTGATGACCAACTCTCTGAAATACGCTTTCTCTGAGGGTGAAACCGGAGATATTAAACTCTCGTTTTCAGAGGAGGGCGGTGAGTATTTTGTTTACCGTTATTCTGACAACGGGACAATAAACCGTGATTTAATATTTAATCAGGAAAAGTCCGGGCTGGGCATGAAGATAATAAATTCGCTTGTGGATCAGTTAAACGGTGATTTTGATATAACTCCTGACTATAAGGAAATTATCATTAAATTTCCGAATAAAATATATTACAGCAACAGCCATTCCCAGGGGTGAGATACTATAAACAACAGAAAGATACTTGTGGTCGAGGATTCGGGTCTTGTAGCACTTGAGATAAGGGAGACTCTTGAGGGTCTTGGCTATCAGGTTGTCGGAGAGGCAAAGACAGGAAAGCAGGCGGTTGAGCTTGCAGGCCGGACCCAGCCGGATATTGTCCTGATGGACATAATCCTTCAGGGTGATATGGATGGCATTGAGGCGGCTGACAGGATATATTCTCTGTATAATACTCCTGTGATCTATCTCACCTCACATTCGGACGATTCCACGCTTAAAAGAGCTCTGAAGACAAATGCCTTCGGTTATATTTTAAAACCTTTTAATGACAGGGAGCTGTACAGCAATATCGAGATGACCCTTCATAAGCACAGGGTGATGAAGAATGTTGAGCCTGAGGAGGTTGTTGATTCAACACTCAACTTTGTCTCTGATGCCATAATTTCCATTGATAATGACGGTTCAGTTACAAGGATCAATCCTGCGGCTGAGGCACTTACAGGGTGGAGTCGTGAGGAGACTATTGGCAGAGATTTCTTCTCGGTATTTGATCTTGAGAGGGATAAGATCGAAGAGGTTATGATCTCTCTAAGGAAGGAATCCGGGGATAAAAAGTCACTCCTATCCTGGATTGACGGTCTGAAATTCCTGTCAAAAAACGGCAAAAAAACAGATGTTGCGCTTAATATTGGCTTTGTACCGGGTTCTAAATGGAGAGATGACGAGTACTTTATACTGCTTGTGCCCGGAGATTCAATAATCAATCTTTCATCAAGGGAGTCCAAGCTTGAAAAATATTACCGGCTTGTAACTGACGCGATTCATGAGCCTGTTTTTCTGATAGATTCGTCTATGAAAATTATCATCTATAATAAGGCATTTGGAGCATTTTCCGGACTTATGGGTGTCAGCCAGAGGGATTTTGACAAACCTGTCTATGATGTCCTGCCAAATTCCGTGTTTGGAGGGAAATATGATCTCATTGAGTCTTTCAGAACCGGAAGTACGTTTGTGAGGGAGAGAACGCTCAATACCGGTGAAGGCAACCGCTATCTCACAATAGAATCTATCCCGATCTCTGACAGTTCCGGTGTGACTCATATTGCCGTTATTGTTACCGATTATACCTTCAGGACAGATATGGAGAACAGGACAAGGATTCTTAGCGAGAATGTAGAGGAGTACAGCAGGAATATGGAGGAGATCGCAGATCTCTGCACTAAAATAAAAGAACCGCTGAGTCATATCAGGAGGATTTCCGAGCTGAATAAATCATTTTATTCAAGGGATGTCCTTAAGTCCTGCAATGAAATTGGTGATATTTTATTTGATATTGATATGATGTGGCTTAAGTACGAGAATATTAAGAAGTTCTTTGAATATAAGACTGAGTCACTGATTCATAATGAAAGTGAGAAGAGGATTGACAGATTAAAGGAGACATGATCCGGGAGGCCATTGTATGCAGATTATCGTCTGTGAAATATATTTTTCTGCGTCTGTTTGTCTGTTCCCCTTCATCCTGTCTGAACCGCAATCTGTCTGATGGTGCGGCACCACGTAATATATTCGCCCGTATTTTGCCGGAATCAAGGTATGGATTTTTATATTGTGCGCGCAAAAAGCATTTTATTTTTTTTTAAATTTGCTAAAAAACGTAAATTCACTCTGTTTATGGGATTATCCCATTTATTTATCATGAGTTTTTGTGAAGAGGATATCTTTATATGTGTTCTGGTTCTGCCGGCCGGAATATGTGATTTTTCGCTTAAATGTTGATATTATTCAATATTGTCGTTTATTCATATATTTTGGGATAATTTTGAGCCTTGTCGCTACCACAAAGATTATATGCTGCATTTTCAAATCTATCTTTTACAGGATATGTTTCATTTCGGATTATCTGAGAATTCAGGCTTTCTAAAACCTATGGATCACAACGATCTTCTTGAGCACGACGAATACCCGTCTGGTTATCATACCAGCATCTATCAGGATTACTCCTCCTCTATGAAATACGGTTCTAAGGAGATCAGAATGATGGTTCTGGAACGTGACGAGGCGGACTGAATTTTCTGTTGACTGTTATCTGAATCAGTAACTGAGCAGAAAGGAGAGTAAAACCCAATTTGGGGTGGATGTTCTTCCATACCCCAAAATCTTTCCATAAATGTATAATATTATGCCTATAAACCATATGCCGGTTTATGTGTTTTTGTCTGAGAACTTTTCTCTCCCTCTCAGACAGGTCGGGTTCCGGGTGAATCTGTAATTTTCAGCATATTTTAAAGAAATTCTGAGTAGTTATACTTTCTTCTCTGAAATTAAAAATAGTGGTTTATTCAATTATTCTGTAATATCCCTGTTCATGGCTTTTATTATCTCTGCAACATTACCCCCGAATTTTCTGACGGTTAACAGACCTTCCTCATCCTCTGCAACCTCTCCAGCCTGCTTTCCAAAGGCGATATTCCAGTAGTCAGAGCCTGCAACAATCATATCGTTTATAAAATAGAACATCAGTAGTTCCTGAATTGTCGAGGTGTGTCCGCCACGCCTTCCGACTGCAATCGGGCCGCCGACCATTTTTGAGAGGAAGCGCTCTCCCCCGTAAGAGACCATTGAAATTCTCTGTACTGCTGACATGATTTCACCTCTTGCGGTTCCAAAATATACCGGAGATGCAACAATGAGCCCTTTTGCGTCTTTTATCTTCTCAATTATCTCGTTTAAGCCGTCATCTATTGAACAGGACCCAATCTTCTTCTTACATGAACCGCAGGCTATACAGGACCTGAACTCCTTTCCCCTGAATGATATTATCTCGGGTTTAAGTCCGGATTTTTCAATTTCAGCGGCACATTCCCTGCATAGAATTTCTGTATTCCCGTTTGCACGCGGACTTCCGTTTAAAATTATTACATCGCTCATTGAGTTCTTCCTCTGCCGGTATTATTTGTAAAACAGGTTAAAATAGTGTTCTTTTCCGGAAAATATTATTTATGGCTGGTAAATTTCGGCCTGGGAATTATTCTGTTTTACATGGTCAGAATTTTGTTTTACGTCATATAGGTGCCTGAATCAATAATATATCCGGCTGGGGCACCTCACCATTTGTTTAAGGCTAGGTTTCGGTCTCCGTTTTTGCTCTCTGAACTTTTTTTCCCTCACCGTTCAGATCTTTTCCTGCCGCCCTGATATTTTCCATAGCTTCATCTGGTAGTTAGATATTACGAAGTCCGGGGTGCAATTTTATATTCACCGGTTGCCTCTCAAAGGCACTAATTTATGAAGCGTGCATCGGTTTTAGTCCACCACTATCAGTTCGTAATCCATACTGCCAAGACCGATCTCTTCGGCGTATTTAAGCTGTATATCAGGGTTGGTGTGGGCCCATGTCCCCCTGAATTTATCCCCTCCGGGCTCATGGTTTGTCTTCAGAAGTGTTCCTTTAAATCCTCTTTCACCGTTGACAAGGTCTCTTGAAGCTGTGTCTATCGCAACCGGATCTGCGGATGCGAGAATGCCTATGTCCGGGACAATCTGATGCTCGCTCCATGGAACACAGTCACAGTCAGGTGTCACATTGACTATGAAATTGAAATAAAATGCCTTATCCATCTTATTAAGGGCTGCACCATATGCGTATTCTGCAAGCCGCTCATTGAACGGGGCAATTCCCGACTCCCATATGAATGAGATGGCATCGGCAGGGCACCGGGAGATACATTCACCACAGGATGCACAGAGATCTTCATCGATAACAGCTTTTTCATCTCTGATTGTTACGGCATTTTCCGGGCATATTTTTGCACAAAGTCCGCAACCCGTGCATAATTCAACATCTGTTACCGGCTGAAGCACCCTGTGCTGATCCCTCTTTCCCTCTGCTGTTGCACATCCCATTGCGAGATTCTTAATGGCACCTCCAAATCCTGCAACAATATGTCCTTTGAAATGTGATATCACAATCATGCTGTCAGCAGATGCGATGCCGTCGGCAATTCTGACTGATTTAAGGTTTTTGCAGTTTATCTCAATATCAGTTGATATTCCGGATTTAAGGCCGTCAGCAATGATCAGCGGCACACCTGTAACCTCATATCCAAAGCCATGCTCAAGCGCAGTCATTATATGATCAACGGCATTCTTCCTTGAGCCGGAGTAGAGTGTGTTTGTATCTGTCAGAAACGGTTTTGCACCGGCGGATTTTATCATGTCTGCAATCTGCCTGACATAGACAGGGTTTGTATAAGTGGTGCATCCCTTCTCCCCGAAGTGCACCTTTATTGCAGTGAGGTCACCTTCATCCAGCACACCGGCAGTGCCGGATACTTCAAAGAGCCTTCTGATGAGATCATTTATACTGGCATATCTGGGTTTATTTTTAAGGTCAAGATACCATACCTTTGAAGACATGATAGTAATCATCCTGTCAGTGTAAAAATATTTTTCCTTCTCTTAAAGTGAGGTACTATTGAATTCTCGTCTCTCTGCTGCCGGTTAAGATATGCCTATGTCACCACAATACTCTCAACCGTCTTATAGGCAATTGCAAACATAATGAGTGTGAATACTACCAGAAATGCGAATGAAATCAGGATGTCCTGCGTGGAATAGATGAAATGAGTCCCTATTGCCGTAAAATCATCACCTACCGCAAAGTACCTGATTCCGTTTGTCAGGTGTGTAAGAGGATTAAAATCCGAAGCCGTCTCCAGAATGCCCGGCATTCCGCTTGTCGGGTAGAGGGCGTTTGACATGAAGAATAGCGGCATTGTGAGAAGGGTTGTGACACCCTGAAATCCCTCTGCCGAATCCATCCGGAGGGCAATGGATGCAGAGATGCAGAGGAAGGCTACAGCAAAGAGGGATACAAAGAGAAGTATTCCGGCAACAGAGATGATAATTCTTAATGGTGAATAACCTCCAAAGAAGGAAACTCCAAGAAAAATTCCGAATACAAGTACAATTGTCGCCTGTATGCAGGATTTTGTAACTCCTGACATTGCAAAGCCAAGTATCAGGTTTCTCCTTGGCATCGGGCTTGCCACAATCTCCCTTAAAATACCCCAGTTCTTATCGAACAGGAAGAAAAATCCCCCGTAAATATTGGTGAAAAGTATAGTTACGGCAATAATTCCGGCACACATAAATGTGAGATAATCTATCTGTGGAACCCCGGTAACTGCATCTCCGGCAGGCATAATCCTCTCAAAATTTCCGGTCATTGCAATACCAAAGAAGGCCAGCCATAATGCCGGCATAAGGAGGGATGAGAGGAGCTGGGTTTTGAACCGGAAATATCTGGTCATATCGCGCTTATATATGCTGATAAACCTTAAATCTACCATATTATCTGCCCTCTGCGCCAATATCCCTGTCTGATCCGTCCCTTAGTTCCTTCCCCGTGTAATGCATAAATACATCGTCCATGGATGGTTTTTTTAGGTTTACAAGTTCGATTGTGATGCCGTCATGTTCAAGAGTTTTAATCAGCTCAGGAAGTATTCTTGTCCCGTCTTTCGTTGTTGACAATATCAGTCCGCTCTCCTTCCCCCTTACTTCTTTCACCCCCGGAAATTTACCTAAAATATCTTTTGAAGCCCGAATGTCCGATGTTTCGAGGTATATTAAGTCCTCTCCAAGGTTATTTTTAAGTTCTGCCGGAGTTCCGGTGATGATTATCTCCCCATGATCAATTATGCTGATTCTGTCTGAGAGAACATCGGCCTCATCCATGTAATGGGTTGTCAGAAATATTGTTGTGCCTTCCCTGTTGACATCCCTGAGGTACTCCCATGTCTTTCTTCTTGTCTGCGGGTCAAGCCCTATTGTAGGTTCGTCAAGGAAGAGGACATCAGGCCTTGTCATAAGCCCCCTTGCAATCTCAAGCCTTCTCTTCATTCCTCCGGATAACTCCTTTGTGTATTTATCCCTTTTATCATTCAGCCCGACAAGATTCAGCAGCTCGTCTGTCCTGCTCTTAATCTCTTCAGTCTTCATTGAGTAAAGTCTGCCATGAAACTGAAGTGTCTCTTCAACGGTCATGTCCCGATCAAGGGTTATCTCCTGGAAGACTATCCCGATTGACTCTCTGACACCCTGTGGGTCTGTTGATAGTTCATATCCGGAAATTGTCACTCTGCCTTTCTGAATTTTAAGCAGAGTAATAAGGACATTAATTGCAGTACTTTTACCTGCTCCGTTAGGTCCGAGAAATGAGAATATCTCTCCCCTCTTTACTGCAAAACTGATCTCTCTTACTGCCTCAAAGTCTCCGTAACTGTGGCTTAAGGCGCTGACTTCAATTATGTTTTCATCAGACATCTCACATATATTTCTGTTTTAATATGGTATTTCATAGTATCTTTACGTTTTTCCCTATTATTCCGGAGAAAACCTGTATGTTGTAATTATTACTGATTGTAGAGAAATCTCATGTTCTCTCCCTCATTAATGATTTGTAGTTAAATTATATATCCGGATAAATCAGATATTATAATATGTCATCCTACCCGGAATTAATGGAAGAGAATATAAATTCGCTGTCTCCGGATCTGCGAAGGGAAGTTCTGAGCTATATGGATGAACTAATCAAGAGGACCAAAGAGTCTGAAGAACTGGCTCTGAGGTTTACCCGTGACACTGAAGTTAAAAAATATATACTTAAACACTCCTTTCACCAGATACGCCAAAAAGCTATAAAATCATGGGAAACCTGATTTAATAAGCTTTATTTTTCCTGCATCTGCTGTTAAATTTTATTTATCCTTCCGGAAGCTGAAAGTGCTGTTTTCGGAAATTCATCACAAATCTAAAATACTGGTAGTGTTTATGTCTATTCCGGGAGAGTTATTAATTTGTTCTCAAAAATTCTTGTTGCCGTTGATGGTTCGGCAAAATCAAATAAGGCGCTTAAAATTGCGCTGGAAGATGTTGCAGATGACGGTACTGAAATTCATGTCATTCATGTACTTAGTAAACATCTCTATCAGGCGATTGAATCCGAAGTTGGGTATGACGGTGTTGAGTCGCCACATGAAATAAGGCGGAATTTACTTGATAAGGAGAAAGAAAAGGTTGTCAGCTTCCTTAATGAAGTATGTAATGGTAAAAATGTCAGGTATGAACTTCATGTTCTGAAAGGGGATCCACGCCATGTCATTCTGGATACTGCTGAAGAAATCGGAGCAGATCTGATTGTTGTCGGGTCATATGGAAAGGGACTTGGTGAGAGACTCATTCTGGGCAGTGTCAGCAGTCATATTGTAAGCCACAGCAAAATTTCGACGCTTGTTATAAAGTAAGTGAATATCCACAACAAAATCCATTCTTTTGTGGAATTTTTTGTTCTGGCTGATTTTAATTTTATATCGGCATTAATACATTTTTAGAGCAGGTTTCTTTATGAAAAAGACAAGAGTTGTAATTGTTGAAGATTCTGAGTTCATAGCGCATGGACTTGAGAAAATCCTTCAGTCTATGGGTTATAATGTTGCCGGAATTGCATCTGAAAAGGCAGCTGCATTAAAACTTGTAGAAGAGAGTTCCCCTGATGTGATCCTGATGGATATTGAACTTTCATCCGGAGGTATGGAGGGCATTTCAATTGCAGAGGAGATCAAGAAGGTCAGGGCTATTCCTGTTATTTTTCTGTCCGCACATGATGATGATGCCACTCTCAGAAAATCCCTTCAGGCAGAGCCTTACGGCTTCATCTCCAAACCGGCAAAATCCCGTGACATAAGGGCTGCCATAGAGATTGTTCTCAATAAAAACAGAGCCAGAATTGCAGAGGAGGAACTGCTCAGGAAAGATGCGATTCTTCATGCAGTATGCCAGTCTGCAAACAATTTCTTCTCGGAAAATATTTTTGATACCAATATCCGGAGCGCAATTAAAAATCTTGGTATTGCAAGCGGTGCTGACAGAGTCAGCATTTTTATTCTTCCTGACGGAGATAAAACTCCCTCTTCTGTAAAGAAAGCATACAGCTGGCATAAAGAAGGCTATGGAGAGTTTAATGGTGGTGGAGTAGTTTCTGAATATTCTGCTATAAGTATTCATCAGGAATGTTTTAACGGTTTAAGGAAAGGGGCGGTTGTAACAGGCAATCATCCCGGATGCGGTTTATCAGGAGGTAGTGGGAGTGATTCTGACGGAAAATTCTCCTTTATGGCAGCACCTGTTTTTCTGGATGAACAGTGGTGGGGCATAGTCCGTTTTGATAACTGCCATGATTCAAGAGTATGGTCTTTATCAGAAAAAGAGGCCCTCACTGCTGCCGCATCAATGATAGGTTCTGCTGTAAGGCATGAAATTATTGAAAAAAATCTCAGGAATGAAGAGGACAGATACAAATATCTCTATAATCTTGTGAGGGTGATGTGTGACAATGTGCCGGATATGATCTGGTCCAAGGACAGGAATAACTGTTATACTTTTGCTAACCGTGAATTATGCAGGAAATATCTTTTTGCATCAGATACCAGCGAACCTGTTGGAAAACCGATTACATATTTCATTGAACGGACTAAAGCAGAACGGCCTGATGATCATGAATGGTTTACCCTCGGAGATATGTCAGTAAAAACAGACCTTGAGGTGATGGAGACCGGAAAACCGGTTAAGTATGAAGACCGTGGTTATTTGAGGGGCAGATATGTTTACCTTGATGTCTTTAAATCACCTTTCTTTGATTCATCCGGAAATATAATCGGGACACTTGGGTGTACAAGAGATATTACGGAGGAGAAGCGAACCCGTGATGAGATTAAGAGGTCACTTGATGAGAAGACCATTCTTTTACAGGAAGTTCACCACCGGGTCAAGAATAATCTTGCAATAGTCAATTCCCTCCTTTCAATGCAGGGCAGGAGTGTTGAGAGCAGTGATATCAGAAACAGTCTGAAGGATGCTGAGATGAGAATTTTTTCAATATCATCTGTTCACGAGGAACTGTATAAATCTGAGGATTTCTCGCATATAGATGCGGACAGGCATTTTACTCTCCTTGGGGAGGAGATAATAGGTAATTACGCTGCCGGAACTTTGATTTTGCTTGATGTTGACTGCAAAGGGATCAGGCTTGGTCTGAATACGGCGATACCCGTAAGTCTCGTTGTGAATGAACTGCTGACAAATTCATTAAAATATGCTTTTTCCGGCAGGGATGAAGGAGTAATCACTATAAAGGCAGGGAAGGAGGATATGCCGGAGAAAGAAGCCGGTGGGAATTGTGACAGCGGTATGGATAATATGTACGGTGCTGCTGAGAGAAGCGGAGGATGCAGGATCTGTATTGAGGTGAGTGATGACGGGATAGGCATGAAAAATACCGTTGACCCGGAAAATACATCGTCACTCGGTCTTTCGCTGGTGAAAAATATCGTCCGGATGCAGCTTGACGGTGAACTGACTTTTGAGTCACCTGATGAAGGCGGGACAATATGCCGGTTCTGTTTCTCTCCGGAAAACAGCTGAAGACTCTGACTGATGCATAAATCCGGTCAGGCATCGTCCGGATTTTTCAGCTGCCCCTTATTCTCCAAAAGTTGATTTATGATGGACCGAATCATCATTTTATTCCAAATACTCCTGTGATTAGTCTGATATATTCCCTGTAAAATCCATGGTATCTGGTAATTTCTGTCCTGAAATATTCTGTTCCGGGAAGGCCGAATATCTTTGTTCCTGCTGAAGGGGCTGCCATTACAGTCTCATCTGTGTCCTCCTTTGTCCGGGTGGCTGTAGCGGTCGGAGTTGCGGTGACTGTAGTGGCTGTATTTGCAGCCGAAACTACTATGTAGCCGTCTCTTTCACAGGTATATCTGTTGTCCTCCTCATCAATGACGATCAGTTTTACATCATATGTACCGGCTGAAGTATAGGTGTGGCTGGGGCTGTCATCGCTTCCGAGATTGGTTAAGCCGTCACCGAAGTACCAGTAATAGTATTCAATATCATACTCGTTGTCACTTCCGTCAGTTGCATAGAAGTTTACTGTCAGGGGCTTGTAACCTGCTGTAGGGGAAGCCGTAAATGTTGCAGAGAGTTCCAGAGTAACTTCAATATAATTTTTCTTTGTTTCGGTATCTGAAATGCCGTTTTCATCCGTGACTCTCAGGGTTACTGTATAGGTTCCCTCGTCTTCAAAAGTGAATTCAGGGTTTTGTGCAGTTGAATAGTCATATTTGTCTCCGTCCTCATCGTAGATTGCCCAGTACCATGCAATTATGTCAGCATCGGTATCATCTGACTCATCTGATTCGTCAATGAAGGCTACTGTAAGGGGTGCACTTCCTTTAGTATCATAGTCATCATCAACAGAGAAGTCCGCCTCCGGTGCGGCATCATCATCTACAACTATATCCATCTCATATGTGTCTTCCTCACCGTTTTCATCCGTGACTGTCAAGGTTACGGTGTATGTGCCTTCTTCATCGAAAGTGAATGAGGTGTCAGGGTCATCGTCATCCTCTTCTTCGGCACGGTAATAAGAGTTATCGTCATCATCAAATTCCCAGTACCATTCTACAATATCTGCATCTGTGTAGGGGTTTTCATCTGAATCATCGGTAAACTCGACATATAACGGGGCACTGCCTGTAGTATTGTCAACCGTAAAGTATGCCTCAGGTGCTGCACTGAATGTTATGGATTCTGTATAGGTGTCAGTATCACCCGCAGGACTTGTTGCAGTGAGGGTTACCTGATATGTCCCGGTATCATCATATGTATATGAGCCGCTCTTATATGCTGAAGTGCCTTCATCATCCCCGAAGTCCCAGGTCCATGATATGGCACCTTCGGTTGTGCTTTCGTAATCTATTAAAAGCGAAGTTTCGCTCATCTCTATATCTGCTGAAGCGTCAAAATCCGGTTCACTGATTACGATTACCTGCGAAAGGGTGTCGTCGGTCAGTTCACTGTCAGATGATGTCACTCTAAGCGAAACTGTATAGGTTCCTGTTTCAGAGTATGTATATGTCCCCGACTGAGTGGATGATGAGTTGCCGTCCCCGAAGTTCCACTCCCATGAATCCGCGGTTCCGCCGTCAATTGAACCTGAATATGTTAACCGGAGATAGTTGTCCCATGTAGCTCCGGCTGAAATGTCTATACTTATCGTTGATGTGACTGTTGTATTTGTGACAGTTGTATTTGTTTCTGTTTCGTTACCGTCCGCAGCAGCGGGTGAAATAAGTAATGCCACAGATAATGCTATGAATATGAACAATACACAGGTTCTGTTAATCTTCATTTTTTATTGCGCCTCTTTATAAGGTGTTTTTCATATTTTATTCCACTTTTAATGCCTGATCCAGTTGATATTTGTGATTGGTATTTCTTTATGAGCTCCCGAATATTGAGAAATTGTCATCACCCAGAGTTACGAATATGAAGAATAAGACTGCGAATATTAATACCATAATAAGTACTGCAAACATGGACTGTGCCTGGTTCATTGAAAATGTCTCACGGAGTCCCTTAATCTGAAGTATAATGCTCCATACCGGAGCGATTATTATCCCGAAAACAGGGATTATTCCGGCTAATGCAAAAGGCGCCGAAGAGTATGCCGCGACCTTAATATAATCCTGCATATCATTGTCAAAACCTTCGTATGACCCAACAAAGTACAGTATTATTCCGCATAAAAACATCGCCATGGACCCGAATATTACACTTTCAATGACTATGAATATGAGTGTACCAAAGTCAGAAAGGGCAGATAATCCGGGATAGGCAGTGGCGGAGGATGAAGTCATCATTCCGAGAATGACTGAACTGAGAAGTGCGAATAATGCCAGTGATACTATCATCACCGGAACTGCTTCTATAAGCTCCTTACTTCTGTTGCTGCTAAATGTCTGATCGGGAGAGATTATGAGGCCAATTAATGTGCCGGTTAATGAATCACTGCCTGCAAACCCTCCGGAATATGTTCCGCCGAGAATATCCGTATTTCTGCTTCTTCTCTTCTTAGGGCGGGCTGTTTTTACTTTACTCTGCCTTGTTCTTCTGACAGGGGGAGGATATTCTTCAGATGCGTGATAATCATAGTCCTCCTTTTGATAACCATAAGGACGGTTCTTTGATTCGTAATCATATGAATCATATTCATCTCTCCCTCTCTGTCCGGAATAATGGTTCTGATCTCCATAACTGCCGTAGCTCTCAGTCTGTTTCCTCTTTCTGTAGAGATTGTTCTGATTTGCAGTTCTTCTCTCATTATAAGGAATCTCACATGACCGGGAGTAGTTTTCGGATTCAAAAGAATTATTTCCGGGATTCGTCTGGAAAGGATCTCTCTGGTAATTCTGTGGATATTGCCTCTCTGTGGCAGTGTACTGAAATGTTCCTGTCTGTGGCGGACTTTTTTTTACAGAATGTTCCGGTGAATAACCGGATGTGCGTATATGATTATTTTCTGCACCGGACTTTCGGTGATGAAATATAATATTCTCAATTTCATTTTTAAGATGATTCCTCTCAATTTCTCCGGCATATCCGGAAAAATTCAGGATAATTCTTTTTTTTGAGCCGTCCGGAGCATTAAAAGAGACTGATAATGACGGTTCTTTGTAAATTCCTGATTCAGGCACTACAGAATATATCACAGGAACCGGAATTTCGATATGATCTGACGTATTCCCGGAGGGTACAAGAATAATTCTTCTGTCTGTAAGATAAAGCCAAAAATTAATATTTTTAACATTAATTATTGTATTTTCAAGGATTATATATTCATTACCGCTTAAATGAAGTGTCGTTTCATCACCTTCTTCTCAGGTCGAATCATCATTTTGCCACAGGTTAATTCTGAAATGTAATTTATATTTTACATTCACCTATAAAAAAATTAACACTCATTGTATAATAAACCTGTATATGATTTTACTTATTTTCCGCTCCATGTTTTGGTAATTCAGTATCACAAAACTGCAAAAAAGATGTAATATACAATTGTCTGAAGGAGCGTAAGCGGAATTCCTGCCTTTGCAAAATCAGTAAATCTGAGTGATATTCCTTTTTTCTCGGCGTTCTGTATAATTATGATGTTGCTTGCGGCGCCGAATATGAGGAGATTTCCCGCAAGCGTGCTTCCGGCTGCAAGGGCCATAAGCCCTGCATCTGTTGCTGTTTCTCCGGAGAAAAATGGCAGTGCGAGTGCCACAAAGGGGACATTGGATATGATCTGGCTTACAGTTAAACCAAGGAGAAATATAATATCCGGTTCTGTGAATGAATATGGCAGGCATTCCGCACTGCTCTGAATAATCCCTGTATTCCAGACACTCTGCATCAGAATAAAGAGCGCTGCAAAGAATATGAGTGTCTCCCAGTCGATATTTCTGAGAATCCTGAATCTCTCATGCGAGAAGATTAATATTGGCAGTGCTGCGGCGACTGCAACTGCCGTGAGCGGCACTGTGATTCCGGTGTTGAAAAGGACAAGTCCGATTTTCAGAAGAATTACTGCCAATATGAGGGTGATGGATATTTTTGTCAGCCGGATGAGTGGATTTTTCCCGGGAAGTTTTGGCCTTTCAGATTTTATCGGTATTATGCATTTCATGAACTCTTCCGGATATAACAGTCTGATGACTGCAAAAATCAGAATCAGGCTTATAAGAGATGGGACTGCAAGATATTCAGCAAATGTTAGAAAGGGATTTTCAAGGCTGCCTTCAACTGCAATCAGGAGGTTTTGCGGGTTTCCCACCGGACTCATCACGCTTCCGGTTGTGACGGAGAATGCAAGGGTTAGAAGCAGCATTGATGGCTCTATATTGTACTTCCGGGAGAGGTACAGAACAAACGATGTCCCGATAATTGCAATTGTGTCATTCATAAGTATGGCGGAAAAAAGGCCTGTTAATGCAATGAGCATTATTATGAGGACATTCATACTCATCTGCCGGCGGAATAATTTTTCAGAGATCAGTATCAGAGACTCGCTCCGGTGGATAGCCTCACCTGCAACAAACATTCCGAAGAGAAAGATCATCACATCCGGATTTATGGATGCGGCGGCCTCAGAAGGACTAATCTGACCTGTGATTAGGACAGCAACCGCTCCCCCGAGCATTATCTGCCATATTCCTGGCTTAATTCCTAATTTATCTCCTGTACTGTTCCTGACCGCTATCAGGATGAGCACTATCAGAAGAACTGCAACCGGAATTAGTGTCTGGTCTGTCGTGAGTTAAGGTCAGACTCAGATGTATTTCAGGTTATCTGCGGTATTTGGTGGCAGTTAAATAAGTACAGAGATTTTTGGTGATGTTTAAATCTTTAAATACGTACGCCGAGAGGGAGATTTGAACTCCCGCGGTGCAGAGCACCAGAGGCTTTCGAGGCCCCCGCCTTTCCGGACTAGACAATCTCGGCAAAAAGTAAACTGCCGGCAGAACTGAGTTATCATTACTTTTGATCCTGAAATCCTGCCTGGGTTATGCAGTTAATATTGGCGTTCTCCTGACATAAGGATAACGCTATAGGGGTGGGTGGTATTTTCTCTGTTTTTAATCTCTGCTCCGGTAACCTAAGCGTCTCTTGAGAGAGGACAAGTCATACAGTGTGTCCCGCCCCTTCCCCTTGAGAGTTCTGATCCGGAAATTTCAATCACATCAATCCCTTCCTTCCTGAAACTGCTGTTTGTGGAGGCGTTTCTCTCGTAGGCTATCACCTTTCCGGGGCGAAGGGCAAAGACATTGTTTCCCTCGTCCCACTGCTCCCTTCTGGCCATAAATGAATCTCCGCCCGTAGGTATCACATTCAGCCTGCCTTCACCGAGAGCATCTTCAACAGCCTTTATGAAGCTCTCTGCCTTCTCAATCCTGAACATACCGGCATCTGAAGATGCAGAGAGCCTCTTTTTATCACTCATTTCATATCCGGAATCTATCCCGTCATTCTCTTCTGTTTTTTTTCCCGGAGTTATAACCCATGTATCCGCCTTATCTGTCACCTCCGGAAAAACGGTCACAGTCCCGTAGTCAAGCATTGAAAAGACAGTGTCAAGGTGCATATGCGATCTGTCCCTGCCGATACTGCATGCAATTACCCTCTCAACCTCTCCTCTCCTGAAGAGGGCGGCTGAAATTCGCTCAACCATCTGTGCATCAGTTCTCTCGCTTATTCCGGCAATAACGGTCCGGTTTCCGACAGGCATTATATCTCCGCCCTCGGCAGAGAAATTCCAGAGTTTGCCGCCCTCAAAGATAAGATTTGGATCATTCCCCGGAAATATTACCTCAAATCCGCCTCCCTGAAATTCCGGATGGGAATAAAAGACAAGGGCTGTATTGAGCACTTCCCGCCATCTCGCCGGGTGCTTCATTACATTCAGAAGCGCTCCGCTGTATATCCATGTTGAAGGGTCTCTTGTGTAAACTGAATTGGGGAGAGGCGGAATGAGAAATGAGTCATCTCCTTTAAGTGCCCCGACAAGTGAATTTTCTCTGAAACTATAACCGACCTCCTCCTCTGCTTCACCCAGCATAAGTCCGCCTGTAAGATAGCCTGAGATAATTTCAGGTTCAGCGTCCAGCAGAAAATCCTTCAGTTTATCCTTAATGGAAACCCCGGCATTCCCCTCATTCAGAATAACATCAGTTATTCTGCTCCTTGCGGAAGGATTTTTTGAGACTGTTTCAGTCAGAAGGTCATGAAGGTATAAGACCTCTGCACCATCACCCCTGATCTCACCGGCAAAACTGTCATGCTCTTCACATGCCCTGCTGACCCACAGTGTCTCATCAAAGAGATATCTCTCCCTGTTTTTTGGTGTCAGCCTTGATATGGCAATATCAGGCCTGTGCATAAGGACCTTCCTGAGCCTTCCGGTCTCTGAAAAAACACCGTAATGCCTCATACTTCCTCCTTTGCTGAAAATTCCGGCAGGCAACCAGAGGATGGCAGGACAACTGTTCCTGCCTCCCCGTTTGCAATTCTTCCTATGTCCTTTAAGGCTCCTATGGCTGCAATTCTGCCGGTATTTTCTGCAAATTTTACTGCCGCCTCAACCTTCGGCCCCATTGAGCCTGCCGGAAAAGAGTATTTTTTAAGCTCTGAAGCGCTGATTAGCCCGATTCTCTCTTCATCTGACTCCCTGAAATTAATGCAGACATTTCCGACATCAGTTGCCAGAATAAGGAGGTCGGCATCAGTCTCCTCTGCAAGGAGTTCAGCTGCAAGATCCTTGTCAATGACCGCTTCAACACCGGCGAGACAGTTTTTCCCGTCTTTAAAGGCTGTAGGTATGCCTCCGCCGCCTGCACAGATCACAATCGCTCCCTTCTCAATAAGCCATTTTATCGGCTTTATCTCGAAAATTCTCAGCGGAGCAGGGGACGGGACAACCCTTCTGAAATGATCACCGTCTTTTTTAAATGTCCAGCCTTTATCCGCCTGAATTCCGGCTGCTTCGCTCTCAGAATAAATCCCTCCCACAAACTTGGCGGGATTAAGAAACGCGGGATCATCAGGGTCAACCGCGACCATAGTCAGAAGTGTTGCAATCGGCTTATCCTCAGGCAGAACATTTCCAAGCTCCTGTTCAATCAGGTAGCCGATCATTCCCTCGCTCTCAGCACCTATCACATCAAGGGGGTATGACCCGGAATCTTTCAGGCATTCGGACTGGAGGGCAAGAAGCCCTACCTGAGGGCCGTTGCCGTGTGTAATGATGATCTCATGTTCATCAGCAAGAGGTGCAATAGCCACTGCCGCCTCTCTGATATTTCTTCTCTGCGCTTCGGCGGTCATAGCCTCACCTCTCTTCAGGAGTGCATTTCCGCCGAGTGCAATTACAATTCTCATATGGTTTCAGGATAATCTGAAAGCGTGGCAATCATCACTGCCTTTATGGTGTGCATACGGTTTTCAGCCTGATCAAATACGATGGAGTAGTCTGATTCAAAGACCTCATCAGAGACTTCCAGGCATTCAAGCCCTGTCTTCTCATAGATCTTCTCCCCGATAATTGTGTCCCGGTTATGAAATGCCGGCAGGCAGTGCATGAAGAGGACATCCGGGTTACAGGTCTTTTCAATAATGTCCATATTTATCTGGTACGGAAGAAGGAGGGAGATTCTTTCATTCCATACTTCTTCAGGCTCGCCCATAGATACCCATACGTCTGTATACAGGAAATCTGCACCATTCACTGCCTCACTGATTTCTTCCGTAAGTTTGAGCCTTGCTCCGGTAGATTCAGCGATTTCTGAGCATTTTTTTATCAATGATTCTGCGGGACGCAGAGTTTCCGGGCTGCAAATCCTGATGTCCATGCCTAGTTTCGCACCGCCGACAAGAAGCGAATTGGCGACATTATTCCTGCCATCTCCCATGTAGCAGAGTTTAATCTCGTTTAAGGGCTTATCTGAGTGCTCGGTAATGGTCAGAAGGTCCGCCATAATCTGAGTGGGGTGGAACTCATCCGTAAGTCCGTTGTATACCGGGACCCCGGCAGAATCCGCTAAAATCTCTACATTATCCTGTGAAAAACCCCTGTATTCTATTGCATCATAGTACCGGCCGAGTACCCTTGCAGTATCTTTTATGGTCTCCTTTTTGCCAAGCTGCGATCCTTCAGGGCCTAAATATGTAACATTTGCCCCCTGATCATATGCTGCCGTCTCAAAGGCGCAGCGTGTCCTTGTGGAGTTTTTTTCAAATATCAGGGCAATGTTTCTGCCGCTTAGGTATTTTTTCTCTCTCTTCTCAAGTTTTGCCTGCTTAATTTCCTTTGAAAGGTCAATTAAGTACAGTATCTCCTCACCTGAGAAGTCCAGAAGTTTAGTAAAACTCCGGTTACGTACTGTCTCTCTGATTTTTTCTTTTTTATTTGTAATCTGTGACATTTTTATTGTCCGGTGCCATTATCTGTTTCCGGCGTTTTTTTGTAAAAAGTAATGTTGAATTTAATTTTAATGGTTAGGTCAAATTCAGTCATAAATATATCGCAATCTACCTGATTAAAAATAACTGGTTATCCTCTCATATAATAGTGATATATTTAAATTGTGGTGCAAATACCACTATCTGATGAATAAAAAGGCGGGATTTTCAGGAAAAATTTATTTTGACGCAGAAGAGACAGGAATTATCGGTTCATACTCATCTTTCTTTGGCCTGTTATTAATTGCAACCATTCTCAGCTATAAGACTATATTCGCTGCCGGCTTTGATTTTATCTATAATGATTCGGGTATAGGTGATGCTCATATAGCTGTAATTCTGATGTTTGCAGCCTTTCTGATAGTTTTTGTTGCAATACCTTCAGTGCCGCTGATTTCAGAGATAGTTAATGGTATCCGGGAAAAAAGATGGTATCTTGTATTTATGCTTGTTTTTCTTCTGTTGATCTACTCGGTTGCACTTGTATTCCAGTTTGTTCATTCCTACTTTGATTTTGCAGGGGAGGCATTGTCTGTAATTTCCCAGAGCAGGTGAAATACTGTCCGGGCGGTGCTTTTAACACTGTAAACCGGGGTGGGGGAGATCTTTTTTTTAGTTTCTGTATTTATGTGTTATATTTTTTTATACCAGACATTCATGCTCTCAAAACTTCCGCAGATATTTGTATTATTGAGAAGTCTTCCGGCATATGAGTAGCCTGCACCTGCAAATGTATAATTCATCGGTGCCTCAAGTGACCTTGCAATTGTGTAAAATAATATTATGCCCCTCTCTTTCATTATCTTCTCCATCTCCCGGAGAAGGTACCCCGCAATTCCCATCCCGCGTGCAGCCGGACTTACGGCAAAGTCGGTCATCTCGGCATTTTTGTAATCATAATCTGCTTCAGCAGATGATGCGGCAATTATCTCATCTCCTCTCTTTACAATGAGATATACTGTCCCTTCATCTATTGATTTCCGGATGAAATCAGGGTCATCTACAGGGAAGGGATAGGTCTCAAATACCGCTGCAAAATGTCTGCACAGAGATAATATGTCTTCTTCTCCTGCGACTTTTACTGTAAGCCCTTCAGGAAGGGCTTTATTCTCTCTTTTTTTACTCCTCCTTTCAAGGCATTTTCTGAGAATTTCATCTTCTTTTTCCCAGGTTTTACTGATTTTTCTCTCATCACTGAGAAATCTGGAGAGAAATACTGCATTTTCCCTGCCCCTGAAAAATTCCGGCACGAAAGCCTCTTCAGTGTACCCGGCGTCTCTGAAATATCCTGCCTTCACCTCCGGAATTTTGCCGAATATCTTTCCATAGCCATTTTCTGAGGCAAGTTTTTCAGTCTCTGAAATGAGATTGGATGGATCGTCCTCCCCCATCTTCATAATATAAATTCGGCTGTTTAAATTTCCGTGCTGGATGAGTGAATTCCCGATTTCTGTGAGACTATCGGGACTCATTTCTTCTTTCCATCCTTTCATTGTTCTCAGGGACAAGCGCGATGGTTTTATCGTAATCTGAGAGCAGTTTCTCGACTCCGACTGCTTTTGATTCGTCTGCGTCATCAAGCATCAGCTGAAGCTGACATTCCTCGCAGTTACGGTCGCAGTAGATCTGCTCGTAGCTGTCAGGCTCTTTGTAGGTTGTGATAACTCCCTCATAATTCCTGAGAATAACCTTGTTAGTTGACCAGGAGATGAGGTAGTTTGGCATAATCGGAATTTTACCTCCTCCTCCGGGAGCGTCAATTACATAAGTCGGCACTGCAAGACCGCTCGTATGGCCAATCAGGCTCTCGATTATCTCAATGCCCTTTCCGACAGGTGTTCTGAAATGGGTCAGGCCCTCTGACAGATCGCACTGGTACATATAATACGGCCTTACACGGTTATAGACGAGCTTTTGATTGAGCGCTTTCATAATTCTCGGGCAGTCATTTATGCCTGAAAGAAGAACAGACTGGTTTCCAAGCGGAATTCCGCCATCTGCAAGCATTCTCAGTGCTTCTCTTGACGATGCAGTGATCTCTTTTGGGTGGTTGAAATGGGTATTGAGCCATACCGGATGGTGCTTTCTTATAATACCGACAAGCTCTTCTGTAATCCTGTAGGGAAGAACAACAGGTACTCTTGAACCAATCCTGATTATTTCAACATGGGGTATTGCCCGTATTTCAGACAATATCCAGTCGAGATATTCGTCCGGAAGCATGAGGGGATCTCCTCCGGAGAGCAGAACGTCCCTTATAGACGGATTATTTCTTATATATTCAATTCCGGCTTTAATCTTATCTTTTCCGGGTATTGAGTCCTGATCACCAACTTTTCTCTTCCGTGTACAGTGCCGGCAGTACATTGCACAGACATTGCTTACAGTGAAGAGAACTCTGTCAGGGTACCTGTGGGTTATGCATTCAACAGGTCTGTCCTTATCCTCTGCAAGAGGGTCAGACATTTCACATTTCCTGTCAATAATCAGTTCTGATTCTGAAGGAAATGCCTGCATAAATACGGGGTCATTCCTGAAATTATCGGCATCTATCAGCGATGCATAATATGGCGTTGTGCTGAACGGGAATTTCTCTGTAGTTTTTTTGAAAGAACTTCTCTCATCTTCTGTAAACTTCACTCCGGTGACTTTCTCAAAGGTATCCAGGTCTTTTATTGAATGTGCAATCTGCCATTTCCAGTCCTTCCACTTGGATTTTGTTACCTTTGCATCAATTATTCTCCCCATCTTCTCCTGGTTTTCTGAATATACTGTCATTTTATCTCCTTCTTCTCTGATTGATTTTTATTATATCTGTAATTTTTCAGATTTTTCGTTTAGGTCCTGTTTTTAGCATTCAGATCATGTACAGGCTAATATACCCTGCATGAACTGAATAACTCTTTAATAGCCAAAATTACAGTTAATCCTGGAAAAAATACGGATTTATGTGCCTCCTTTGGCCATTAGATCCGTCATAAAAAAAAGAAAGCCTGAGGCTTTCTCTTTAAAAAAATTTATGCAAATTTCTCTTTGACACTGTTCAGTTCGTCAATAGAGCTGATAGTAACATATGCCGGAACAACAAGTCCGACTTTTGCTCCTTCAAGGTTCTTTCTGACAACTACGATTTTATCGCCGTATTTGTCCAGATAACTCTGATGGGTTGCCGGAAGCCAGGCTGAAACTGTAAAGTCAACATCACCATCTGAGACCGCCTGATAGAGCGGGCCTGCATCGACAGCAGATGTTTCAACGTCAAATCCTGCCTTTTCAAGGACCAGTTTTACAACATTTGTGCTTGCAATCTCGGAATCCCAGAGGACATATCCGATCTTAACTTTCTCACCGTCTGATGATACATCTCCGATCCATTCCGTGACAGTTTCCGGATTGTTTTCAACCCATTTCTCTGCTGCGTCTTCCGGTTTCATTCCGTTTTCTGCATCAAGCATTACGGATTCCATGTCTGCCGGTGTCCAGTGGAAACGCTCAAGAACTGAATATAGATCGGGCTTGTCCTCCGAAAGTCCCGTCCTTGCAAGTGTGGCGATGTACTCTTCTCCGCCATAGACTCCTTTTGGATCATCAAGGTACTTGAGATCATATCTTGCAAATTTCCAGTGTGGTGTCCATCCTGTAACGACAATCCATTTCTCATTCTGTATTGCCTTTGTGAGTTCGGATGCCATTCCTGCGCTGCTGCTTGAGACAAGATCATAATCGAGGCCATATTCCTCAATGGCCTTCTCGGTCATCATCATGATTCCTGCGCCCGGCTCAATACCTGTTATTTTCCCTTTCTGGGCTGTTTCTGTTCCCTGATCTGTACATCCTGCAATCATTACCGCTGCAATTGCGATCAGAGCGACCATAACTATTCTTTTGTTGATTAATTTCATAAATACACGACCAAAAAATTAATATTTTGCCAAACTGGGCAAAAATTTCAGTTTTACATCTAAACTTAACCTGTAGATATTATTTATAATTAACCCTGCTGTCCCCTGACATGGATGATATTCTGTGTCAGTCTGTCAAGGATAATTGCGATGATTACAATGGCAAGTCCTGCCTCAAATCCGGTGCCGATATCCACCCTCTGAATTCCGTATAATACCTGATATCCAAGTCCGCCTGCACCTATCATGGATGCAATGACGGTCATTGAGAGTGCCAGCATTATACACTGGTTCACGCCGGCCATAATGGTGGGCATCGCCACCGGAAGTTCGACCTTTACGAGTTTCTGGGACGGCTTTGCACCGAAGGCATCTGCAACTTCAACAAGTTCCTTTGGAATCTGCCTGATTCCAAGTTCGGTCAGCCTGATTGCCGGGGGCATTGAGAAGATGACAGTAGCGATGACACCCGGAACTTCACCAAGCCCGAAGAATATCACTGCCGGTATAAGATATACAAAGGACGGCATTGTCTGCATGAAGTCAAGAATAACCCTCATCAGACCCTCAAGACTCTCGCTTTTTGCTGCGAGGATCCCTATTGGAATTCCGATTATCAGTGAGATCACTGCTGCGACAATTACGAGAGCCAGAGTTTCCATAGCGTCGTCCCATAGCTGGAGGTCCCATATCAGAAGCAGGCACACTAATGTCATTAGCGGGAGCTGAAGGAGTTTGAGTCCGTTTTTAGTCCTGGGTGATGTTGGTTCGTTATTGAACAATGCTTTTCTTCTGACAAGGAAATACATAATTCCGGAGATTACCAGTGCCATAAGGACAGGAGGAATTACTGTCAGAATATATTCTGCCACCCCAATAAGTGCATCAAGTATCTCAGTTATCCCGTCAAGAAGCCATCCAAGGTTGATCTGTATCCATTCCACGATCGCTTCGACTATCCCGCCGAGGGGCAGTTTTGGGATCGAAGGCTGCGCTGACATTATTCTTCACCCTCCTTTCTGCCAATTGCTGCAAGAACAGTTCCTCTGACTATTATTCCTTTTATTTTCCTTTCACTGTTTACAACCGCTATAGGATAACGACTGTCTGCTATCATGGGAATTATGCTGGTAACAGGTTCTTCAAGGTTTATAACCGGAATGTCACGTACCATAACTTCATTTATTGTCTTCTTCTCCTTTGCTGCGCGCACTGCGTCATCCACCATTATAAGGCCTTCAAGGACGCGGTTTCTTCCGGCAACGAAGACACTTGAAATTCCGTACTCCTTCATCATGTGAAGGGCAACATTTGGCCCGGCTGTGAGGGATACCAGTGGTTCAGGTTTTTTCATTATGTCTTTTGCAAATAGAACCCTTGCCATATCAACGTCCTCAACAAAACGCTCTACATAGGCATTTTCGGGGTTTGTGAGGATCTCTTCGGGTGTTCCTATCTGGATTACCTTTCCGTCCTTCATAAGTGCAATTCTGTCACCCAGTTTCAGGGCTTCATCAAGGTCATGTGTCACAAAGATTATCGTTTTGTTCAGTCGTTCCCTGATCTCTATGAGTTCGTCCTGCATATCACGCCTGATAAGGGGGTCAAGTGCAGAAAATGCCTCATCCATCAGCAGAATGTCCGGAGAACTTGCAAGTGCCCTTGCAAGGCCGACTCTCTGCTTCATTCCGCCTGAAAGCTGGTCCGGATAACTGTCGCCATATCCTTCAAGCCCGACAAGGTCAAGTGCCTCTTCTGCTGCTTTATATCTCTCTTCCTCGGATTTTCCCTGTATTTCAAGGCCGAATGCAACATTGTCAATAATTTTTCTGTGTGGGAGGAGTGCAAAATTCTGAAATACCATCCCCATCAGATGGCGTCTTGCCTGGAGGAGTTCCTCTTCGTCCATGGCGGTTATGTCACTGCCTTTTATTGTGATCTTTCCTTTTGTAGGGTCTATCAGCCTGTTGATGCATCTCAGAATGGTTGATTTTCCTGAACCTGAAAGGCCCATAATTACAAAGGTTTCCCCTTCAAAGACTTCAAAAGAGACATTGTTTAATGCAACAATGTGGTTTGTTTTTTCACGAATATCGTCTTTGGAGCATTTCTCATCAAGATATTTTAGTATTTTCTGTGGTTTAGGGCCAAATATCTTGTAGATGTTCTCCGCTTTTATGATGATTTTGTCATCATCTGCCTGTTCATCATTCATATTGTTTTCTCCTGTTAAAAAAAAGTAGTCCTCCGATGTTTTACATATTTTATTAATGTGATATAGTTTTTATTGCTGATTTCCGGTTCTCTGTAATGGTTGAATTGGGCTGAATTGATAAATAATTTTCTTCTCTGCGATTTTTTTTAATTGTACATATTCGCATATCCGGGGCGGTTTTATTATTGATTATAACCTTTTAACTGGGTAATGAATATGAGAAGTGACGAAGTCAAATCAGGGTATGCGCGTGCACCCAACAGGTCACTGATCCGTGCCCTTGGAATCACTGAAAATGAGATGCATAAGCCTTTTATAGGTGTTGCAAACTCATGGAATGATATTGTTCCGGGGCATATCAACCTCCGGTTGGTTGCCGGAAGGGTGCGTGAGGGTATTGCAGCAGAGGGCGGTGTTCCTTTTGAGTTTAATACAATAGGCATCTGTGATGGAATTGCAATGGGACATGAGGGTATGAGATACTCACTTCCTTCAAGGGAGAATATAGCTGATTCTGTTGAACTTATGATTCAGGCGCACAGGTTTGACGGACTTGTCTGCATCTGCACCTGCGATAAGATTGTGCCTGGTATGCTTATGGCAGCCGCACGATGCAATATTCCTGCGATTGTTATCACTGGAGGTAATATGCTTCCGGGTTACCATGAGGGCTGTGAAGTTTCACTGACTGATGTATTTGAGGGTGTCGGTAAGGTCGCAGCCGGAAGTATGACTGAGGATGAACTTTTTGAGATTGAGTGCGATGCAATGCCCGGGTGCGGGAGCTGCCAGGGGCTTTATACTGCCAATACTATGGCCTGCATGACTGAGGCTATGGGTATGTCCCTTCCGGGATGTGCTGCAATTCCTGCGGTTGATGCCGCTAAGATGAGGATTGCATATGAGACCGGCAGGAGATCGGTTCAGCTTGTAAAAGACGATATTAAGCCGAGGGATATCATTACGATGCAGAGTATGAGAAATGCCGTCAGGGTCGATATGGCACTTGGCGGTTCAACGAATACAGTTCTTCATCTTATGGCTATCGCAACCGAGGCAGAACTTCCTTTCAACCTTGAGGATTTCAATAAGGTGGGGGATGTTGTGCCGCATATATGTGCGATGCAGCCCGGAGGGCCTCATTCGATGCAGACTCTGCACAGGTCAGGCGGTATTCCGGCGGTTTTTAAACAGATTGAGAGGTACCTTGAGGATACGATGACAGTTTCAGGTATTTCTGTACAGGCGATTGCCGATTCTGTAAAATACCTCAATGAAGCGGTTATAAAATGTCCTGATTCTCCTGAACATGCCGGAGGAGGACTCAGAATTCTGAAAGGAAGCCTTGCTCCTTCAGGTTGTGTCATTAAATGTGCGGCTGTCAACGATGATATGTGGAGGCACAGAGGACCTGCAAGGGTTTTTGAGGGTGAGATGGATGCTATGGATGCGATTCTTGCTAAGAAGATAAGTGAAGGTGATGTCATTGTTATCAGGTATGAAGGGCCAAAAGGTGGGCCGGGGATGCCGGAGATGCTCTCTCCGACATCTGCCCTGATGGGTCTTGGTTACACTAAGGTCGCTCTTATTACTGACGGGAGATTCTCCGGCGGGACAAGGGGGCCGTGCATAGGCCATGTGGCTCCGGAAGCAGCGGCAGGCGGGCCGATTGGTATTGTTGAGGAAGGCGATGAGATTGAGATCGACCTCTTTGAGAGGAGGCTTGACCTGAATATTTCAGAGGATGAGATGAAGAGCCGTCTTGATAATTTCAGGCCTCTGAAAAAAGATCTCAAAGGTGTTTTAGCCAGATATTCAAAGATGGTCGGTCAGGCGGATAAAGGTGCCGTCACCGAATAATCCAGAATATATTTTTTTATTATTGTGTATTTATCTGTTTATCGGGTTCTGACAGTATCTCATTTCTTATTCACTGTCAGAATGATTTCCGCACCGCAGTCCGGGCATTTAATCATATTTATATCCGGGTTGTCTGAATTGTTGTATTGAGGTTCGTTTCCGTATTCTTCTTTATCTGTGGTGCCGGGGTCTGTCTCTTTTTGTCTTTCATTTTCCTGATTATCTTCCATATTTTCTTCTTCTTTTTTATCTGAAAACTGCTCGTAGAACCCGGAGGCGAGAATACCGGCCGGAAGGGCGAAGAGTCCGATTCCAAGTATTGCAACAAGTGCACCAAGCACTTTGCCAAGCGGAGTTATGGGATACATGTCACCATAGCCGACTGTCGTAAGTGTGATTACTCCCCACCACATTGTTGCCGGAATGCTTGAAAAACTCTCCGGCTGGGCCTTGTTTTCTACATAGTACATCAGGGTTGAGACGAGCACCAGGAGGAAAAAGAGCATGTAGATGAGCATTGCAAGCTCTTTTTTCTTTGAGTAAAATACATTTGTAATTCCCTGCAAAGACTGTGAATACCTGATTAATTTGAGTATTATGAATAGTTTCAGGAGCCTTAAGGCGTTTGTTTTGTAATCTGCCGGAATCAGGTCCGGTATCAGGAACGGGATCAATACAAGGAGATCAATAATTGCATATGGTGAGAGTATGTATTTTATGCGGCCCTTTATGGAGTATTTATATTTATATCTATTATCCTCAACTGAGAACCAGACTCTCAGGATATATTCGATGATGAATATGAGCATTGAAAGTCCGTAAAATGCATAGAACAGGTTTAGGACGGCTGAGGAGAGATTTGGTATTGTTTCAAGGTTTACAAAGATGATATTGACTGTAATTACAAGGAACATCAGATAATTGAATATCCTCTTTAAGGGAGTTTCCGGTGCACTCTCAGACATCACACCGTAAACCATTCTTCGTATCTTTTTTATCTCAGTGGTTCCTTTCATAATAATCTTAAAAGATATTATTTTTCATCCGGAATTTCCTCTGGTTATCTTTCGGCTGTTTTAATTATTTTAATGTTCTGACTGAAATAATGTCATATCTGCTTTTCTTTTTTTATCCTCCTCTATGATTTCACTCAGGATTATTACTGCACTTCTGATAAATTTCCGGCACACGGTCTTTGGCCTCTTCTCCACAGGCTGTTTTTCCTCTTCTTTGGGGTCTGTATGGTCATATCCAAGAAGATCTATGCAGTCCGTTGCACCGTGAGTTTCTTCAAATCTCTTCTGGAATTCCTTTGAGAGCCTGTATGCCTCTTTCTTTCTCTCTTTTATATCCGGAATTTTTGCAGTATAAAGGCCGGCTGCCATAACCGCACCGGTGCATACACCGCATATCCTTCCGGTTGCCATCCCGCTTCCAAACCCTGTTGCATAATTTATGGCATCTTCCTCCTTAATGCCGAAATCTTCTGTAAATGCACTGAGAACCGACTGTGCACAGTTGTATCCGGCTGAGAAGTTTTTCAGGGCATGTTCTGCTTTCCCCGTAATATCAGTAATGTCTTTAATCATGTTAATTACCGTAATGATTGATTTGTATCTGGTGATTTATTGTTCTTTTCCAAAGTAAAACCAGTTTTTTCATTTTTTAGTCTATCAGTAAGAGAGCTATTGGTTCGGGATTTTTAACAAACGGGAAAACGATTGGCATTCCTGCACGTTCGGCTGTCTTTATTATATTTATCCCGACTGCTTCTCCTGATATCCTCGCTCTTGTCGGGTGCAGGCATATTCCGCCTTTTACATTGCATGTTTCACAGAGGTTGCACGGTCCGTTTGCAAGTGCGACGGCCAGAGTGTATCCGGCATTGAACGCGGTTTTTTCAAGTTCAAGCATTACCGGTAGAATTACGTTTGTACCTTTAAACCAGTCTTTCCAGAATTTATCTGTTTTCTCTTTTTTATCGGGGGGGGAATTCGGGTCGAGGCAGTATCTGTATATTGAGTGTAATACCTCCGGTTCAAGTTCAGCATCAGACGGGAATTTCACCAGAAGGGCAAAACTGTATTCACTGGCAATCTTACGGAACTCGTCCGGGGTTGGAGCGTAAGGGGGGCATGTCAGTTTATTTCCGTAGGAGATGCATCCTGACCTGCATTTCAGGGTGACCCTGTTCTCAATAATTATGTCGGACGCCGGGATTATTTTTGCTTCCTTCACGCCCATTTTCAGGGCAGCTTCCCTGAGAAATTTAAAATCTTCCGGTTTTCTTATTTTGTCAGTCATTTTGATCAGCTTTCCCTTTTAATTTCTTCTTTTGCAGGAGATTTATCCTGTTATTTACTGTAATTGAGTTATTCAGACTATTAGGTATTACTGCCTTTTGCTTAATTTTCTTATTCCCCAATCCCATTTTTGGATATTTCAAAGCTATTTTCTGGAAGGCCGGTGATATAACAGATACAGATGAGTGATATTTCAATAATCAAAGTATCTCCGGAGAATTTTCCGGATTTTGTATCACTAATCCGTGAGCTTGCGGATTATGAAAAATTAACTCCTCCGGACGCTGATGCAGTCCTGCGCCTGAAAGAGGATGCCTTCTCTGAAAATCCAAAATATGAGGCATATCTGTCCTTTTTGGATGAAATTCCGGTGGGCTACATCACATTCTACTTCACCTACTCGACATTTCTTGCAAAACCAACCCTGTACCTTGAGGACATATTTGTATCAAAGGATTACAGAAAGATGGGCATAGGCGGTATGTTCTTTGATTTCTGCCGGAATGTTGCAAAAGAGAGAGGCTGCGGGAGAATGGACTGGACTGTTCTGACATGGAATCAGCCTTCAATAGATTTCTATGAAAACAGGGGTGCAGAGAGGCAGGACTGGTATCTCTATCGCATTGAGGGAGATTCCCTCTGAATATTTTTTCCGGAAAGGATTCCTGCGAATTCACTTATTTAGGGGGCGTTAATCTTCTCTATAGTGGTGGAATCTCTCTTATTTTTACACAGAGATCCTGAAACCATCTCTCATCTGAGAACCAGTTTTCATTTACAGAAGTCCTTATGACTTCTTCCCTGTTTTTGAATTTTTCATTGACGGCGGCGATATATTCAAGGGCTTTGTGTGGGTCCATCCCTTTCAGCCTTTTTGATTCCGTTTTGTTTGGTCGATATTTATCTGAATATCTGCTCACAATCTCACTTTCAAGACTGCCGGATACAAAGATGAAAGAGAAAGTAAAGGAATAAGAATTGTCTTCTGTTGAAGTAATTAACAGATTTTGAGTATTTCTGTCAAGAGATATATCAGCTTTTTTTAGATTTTTAGCTGGCAGAATTCTTTTTGTTTTAGCCAGGTACTGTCTCATAAGCATTTCATCCGGGGAGCCATCGTTATCCTTCAGAACTATAAATGTGGTATTCCCCGCGTTTGTTTTGCCAAATAAATCACGTATGGTCTGTGGGAGGTATTTGTCCATCAGCTGATGGCCGTTATCACTTAAGATCAGGCATGGATATCTCTCTTTGTAGTAACTGCTGCTGCTTTGTACAGCCCTTAAAAATTCTGAAATTTTGTTGTCATATAGTAATGGTTCTTTCTGATAATCTCTGGTAATTAATTCCTGGAGAAACCAGCCATCGTTTATCCCCTCACACAATATCGGGTCTATCAAAAATTATACGCCCCTTAAATCACAGTTTATTGATTCAATATCGTCCAGTGCTTCAGTTCCGGATAAGATCTCGATTTCACTGGCATGCAGGTCCATACGGTTATGCATTCTTAATATTGCAATGTCATCTAAGGAATTCTTCTGTCTGGCAGTTTCCAGTATCTCTTCTATGATGTCTCTGGAATGAGTGGAAAAGAAAAACTGTGTCTCTTTTGATGAATTTATAACCATCTCACAGAACATCTGAATATATCCGGGATGCAGTGATACCTCCGGTTCTTCAAGTATAACAACGCCCTGTTTTGCCAGTGCACTTAAAAAGAATACTTCAAGAATGCTTTTAAAACCGTCACCCATTGAAGATATTGGTAGCATATTGTCATGTCCGGCTAATGATACCATCATTCCTTTGTCTGTCTTCCTGATATCGTTTATATACGGAATTTCATTCACAATTCTGGTGATTGTCTCGTTTATCAGGTTTTTTTCCACAACAAGGTCATGCAGTTTTTCCAGCGGTACAGCTTTTTTTTCAAGGCCTGAGATTAGTGTTCTTTTTTGGCAATTATTGTTTATCTGTATTCCAAAAGGAAATTTATCCTGGAAATAATTCATAAACCTCTTCAACATCTGGTTCTTTAAATTGTCCCTGAATATAAGTCTGAATTGGATATTTTCAAGAGATTCTGATTTAAATCTGGATAATATTAGTTTTTTTGCGTTGAATATCTCTGAATTAATGTCTTCCTTTAGGGAATGAATATATCTGTTTAAATTTTCTGAAAAGGAATTTTCAATGTTTTTAATATAAATGTCATTTTCTTCATCTGAAATAATATTGCTGTCTTGCTTTTTATCCGGGTAAGTATCCCTTAAATTCCAGTCATGTATATTTATTGGTGCAGGTTGTGATTGCTGCCCGGATTTCAGGTTGTATTTACTGTTTTCATTAAATGAATAGTTTATCTCTTTTATGATGTCCGCTCTCTCAAAGAAGGAATCTATGCTTTTTTTCAGAAAGTCCTGAATTACTCTGCCTTTTTCATTATCAGGATATCCTGAGTAAATAACTGTAAGTTCAGTTTTGCAGTTGTCAATATCTATCAGAACCGAATCTTTTGGATTTCTGGCCAGATTCCCGATAGAATATTTATTGCTAAGATATTGGAGGACAGAATAGCCAAGAGAATCTTTAAAATTATTATCTTCAGAAATAGCCAGTGACATTGCTTCCAGAACTGAAGATTTCCCACAATTGTTTGGTCCAACAATTATTGTAATTGGTTTTGCCTTAAATTCTGCGTTGTCAATAGCCCTGTAATTTTTAATCGAAACACCTGAGATACTGTTCACAATATGTCTTTATTTGTTTAATGTGTGTAATTTAATTTTCTGTTGAGATAGAATCCATGATCTTTCTCCGGTCAGGAGTCTTATTTTTGTTATATAACGGCATCATATTTGAACCCTGAAATTCAAAATATATACAGATACTGTATCTGGCTGAGTTACAAATTCCTATGAATTGAGCAATTTAAGGCTAAAATGCTGTAATGGAGACATAACTCTAAAATAAGGAATATTTCATGGCAATAGCAAGAAAAAATATTGATGCAGGGCCTTTTTTAAAATGGGCCGGTGGGAAGTCGCAGATACTTCCTGAACTTGAGAAGAGGTTTCCAAAAGAGCTTACCGGAGGTCCGGGCAACCGGAAGGGTAAGTATGAAGGCGGAGATAGTTTTGAGATCACCCGGTTTATTGAGCCGTTCATTGGTGGAGGTGCAGTATATTTCAGGGTAAATTACCGTTACCGCCCGGAAGAATGCCACATCTTTGATATAAACCCTGAACTTGTCCTCTGCTACCGGACGGTGAAGGATTCGGTCGAAGAGCTTATTGAGATTTTAGAGAATCATCAGGGTGAATATCTCCCTCTTGATGAAGAGGGGAGAAAGGAGTACTATTACAATATCCGGTCCTCATACAATGACGAAAGGGATGGGTTTGATTACCCGGCTTCCGGTGCTAAAGGAATAGAGAGGACTGCAAAACTGATATTTCTGAACCGGACGTGTTTTAACGGTCTGTACAGGGTGAACAGCAGCGGCGGATTCAATGTTCCGATGGGAAAATACAAAAACCCGACAATAGCAATAAAGAATTATCTCATTCCAGCATCAGAATCCCTTGAGAATACTCAGGTTCATCATGGAGATTTTGAAGAGGCTGGCAGGCTTGTGGATGAGAATACATTCCTCTACTTCGATCCGCCATACCGTCCCTTAAATAAGACATCAAGCTTCAACAGCTATGCAAAGGGCGGGTTTACTGATGACGATCAGAGGAGGCTTGCAGGATTTTTCAGGATGTGCAGTGAAAAGTCAGCAAAGGTCATGCTCAGCAATTCCGACCCAAAGAACAATTCTCCGGATGACAACTTCTTTGATGACCTCTACAGTGATTTTAATATCGAAAGGGTGCCTGCGAAGAGGATGATAAACTCAAAAGGTAATTCCAGATCTGCGATTAATGAGATTGTTGTAACCAATTATACTCCTGAAGTTCCGGAAATAGCGGAGGAATCAGAGCAGGAACTTTCTTTAACAGGGTCTAAGAAATCAAAGGTTTCTGCCAATACAACATTTGGTGATTTCTCTTAATCATTGATAATTCAGGGGTCGTAAGATTTTAAAATCCCTGAATAAATCCATTTGTGTGCGTAATAGTCAGATATGATAAATATAAACAATAAATCCGGATATGCTATAATTTCTGTAATTGTCGTGTTGGTAATTATTTTTGCTGCTGTAATTTATTCTGGCATTTTCAGCGGAAATAATTCTTATACTGCTGCGGTTGAAAATGAGAATATCATTCTGATCAGGGGTTTTAGCGTAAATTCCGAATCTGCGGGTATAAATACATCGGCAAAAGGAACTGTATTTATCAGAGGAAGTGAAGGAGTTCCTGAAAATGTTCAGATTGTTGCCGGGGTTGAGATAGATCCGGGTGACTGGGGCGGTGTTGCTTTTTATATCCCTGATGGATGGCATATTTCAGGCATAACAAGCAGTTTTCCGGAGAATAAATCCGGAGCAATGCCTCCTGAATACTATGTGTCAGCATGGACTACAGCGGGAACCGGATATAACTGGAGTACTATGGTAGAAGTTGGCAGGGATCGTACTTTTACGCCTGTTGGCGGCGGTACAGGAACTGTTTTAATTGACCTTGTTCCGGTTGAGAACAGCGAATCAGTAAATGCTAAAGCTCCGGGTATTCTGGTTTCAGTTGGTTCTGATGAAAAAGACGGCATAAATATTTGTGGCACTGACAGTATTGAGATACCGGTTTTTTTGTAACTTCTGATGAATAACCATCTCATATTCTCTTAATACGAGGTCAAAACCAGAATTTCTGAGATTTTAGGTTATTCTCTCTACACAATTTTAAGTGTAATCCACCATTTCTCCTCCACAGAATCCTCAAAAGTCATCCCAAAACAGAACACATAATCACCTTTTAAAAGATCATGGTTGGTTGTTATAATGACGGCAGAATCATAAGTTCTGTTCTGGTATGCCATAATGTCAGATGGTTTAATTCTGATATTTTATCCATCTGGCTGTGGAAGTTTTACATTGGAATTAATCTCTTCAACACGGGAGAGGAGAGTATGATGAACCTCTCCCGGTCCGTTTTCTTTTGTTTCCAGGGTGATATTTAATTTCTTGCTTTCCCCTGCTTTCAACTCAACAATTTCAGGATGGATCAGCACTGGTGCGTTCATGAGTGATACACCGGGAGTAATCTCCGGAGGTGTCCATGAATTATTTTCAGGGCTTTCAGGTAACAGTTCCCCAAAGTTAAAGAGCATTATAACTACAATTACTGATATCACCAATCCTGTTATTATCACGACTAAATGATTTATGTTCATAATTGTATCATCACCTTGGAATCTAGTGTATCAGTATTTTCAAAAATTATATTCCACTTTTTAGTGCCTGGATTCCAGCCCATTGTTCCTTATAACCTCGCTTTAAAATTTCTTTAGTCTAAAAATTAACAGTACAAAAACCATTAGTACTGTAAAAACAGACAAACCTGAATTATTAACTCTTTCAGCTTTTTCATTGTTGTTTTCTTCCGTTAAAAGGACTAACTCTCTGGAATCAGACTCTTTAGAAATATTCAGACTTTCATTTAGCTGAGTAAAGCAACCCACGGAATTGGGAAAATGATCGTTCCATGAATCTACTGCTTCTTTTGGGTCGTAAGGATAATTTTTGTAGTATGATTTAAATTTATCAACTGATAGTTCCTTATTCCACCAGGTATCAAAGATAAAACTTTCTTTATCGGAATCACTGCAATTTACGAAGAGGTAATTATTTCCATAATATGAACCTACTACCATTACATGATAGCCTTGATTATTGAAATAATCAGTATAATTTGATAAATTGGCTTTAATCTCAGTATTTGGGCTGCAATCAATAACTGGTGCAGGATAGCCGATTAATTTATTGGCAGATGATCTTACTTTTCCTAATACAGCGTTATCTCTAACTATATCAAATTCATAAAAAAGAATCTCTCCAGAAATGTCATATACTTTTAGCGGATTACTTCTTTTAACGTATGCTCCATTCCAGGTATCGGGATATTCACAGCAGAGATCTCTTTCTATGTATGGAGTTACTTCAAGTAATGCTGCCTGGTAAGCAATATCCGGAATTACTTCATATTCAGTAATTGTTTTTTCATCCAGCTCTATGGGTGCTCTAAGTTCAAGTTCTGCACTTGAAATAGAAATAAAAAAAAGGAGTGATGAAATTAGAAGTAATATGGATATTTTCTTTATTCTCATTGTATTATCGTTCCTAAACTAAATTAATTAGGGATAAGTAAATGCTGCAAATGGGTGATTTGAGACAAAATACTCATAACTACTTGAACTTTTAGCAGGGTCATGTACTTTTAATATTTTTGATCCTCCTGTATATTCCTGCCAACCAACTGCAACACGGTCATGATAACCCAGTGAAGTAAGTATTTCATCAATTACAGGATATCCTGGATTTGAATCAGTACCAATTGCATCTATATAGTCATCAAATGGAATATCGTCATCATCACTGAAATGATTGTAGTTCAGGTGGAAGTAAAAATACCTGTATTGGTCATTAAATGTACAACCTTGAGTTGTATTAATTCCCATATAATCTGCAATTTCAGATTGAGACTCATAATCTCCATTAAAGCCAGCTACCATTTGAGCTGATGCTACTCCACACCATTTGTCATGGTCCCAGTGCTGAAAGGGTACCCCTGATAATTCATAATAATTCTGTAATGTTTTGGATTTTGTTAAATTTACAGATGCATCCTGCTCAAATTTGTATAAATGGTTCCAGTTTTTTATCATATTATACGCTGTTATATCTTCCATCTCATAACATGACTTAAGATCAGAAGCCAAAACTTTAGAGTTCCAATATAAATCATAGACATAATTATTTGACTTAATACCCGGAGCAGATTCGATCAATAAGCCCTGATATGTAGAATAACTTACAATCGTTGAATCTATTCCTTTTTTATCGTAATAATTCTTTGTTTCAGATAATTTTTTCTTTAAATTATTTGGTTGGCATTCAATAGATAGAACCGGAGTACCAAGCAATTTATTTGCTGATGCTCTGATTTCACCAACAACAATGCCATTATCTACGATATCAAATTCATAATATTGTAAATTTTTAGAGATGTCATAAACTTTTAAGACATTTTCTTTTTGGATATTTGCCTTTTTCCAAATTTTAGTGTCAGTACTTTCAATACTGTTTATGTGCAATTTAAATGCTGCAACTGCTGAGTCATATGCGGTTTCTAGATCTATTTGATTTTCAACAATTAATTTTTGAGGTGCAACTGCACTAACCACCGGAACAAACATCGCCCCGACAAGTGTAACTACCAAAAGCAGACCTAAGGTCCACCTTTCTTTTTTTGTTATCATTTTTCACCTTAATTTAATTCCTGTTCTTCTTCAATTCTATACTCTCATTTTGAGTTTTAAGCTTCGGATAAAGGGATTTTACGGAACTACGGAACTTTGGCACTGGCAAAGTAGGGTCTGTTAAAATTACACTTTTACCCGGCTAATATCAGAGAAGACACAATCTGCCTCCAGTTACTCGATAGAATTTAAAAATATATACCTCTTATATGACAAAACCAGAATCAATTCGTACTTTGTCATAGAAAATTTATAGGCAGCTTTTTTCATACAGTAAACCGGTGAATGATTTGAAACAAAAAATGTTCACAGTTTTGCTTGTATTAAGCATAATTCTGATTTCTGTACCGGTTGTTTCGGCAAAAGAGGATTGCAGTTATTCGGTGCGCCCTTCAGTTCATAAAGAGCCGTTTGTCAGCGTGAAACTCTCTGATACAATTACGCAGTCTGAAACAAACAGACATCAGATGTATATTGGGAATGAGGTGAAATACTTTGAAATGTATCTTAACTGGCAGTCTGACTCTGACTCACTTGCTCTAACGGTTTATACACCTTCATGGACAAATATTGGTAATTTCCATGATTCAGATGATGGAATATTAGATGGAAAAATTCATATTGATATCGTACCTAACGGAAATTATGTTGATCAGGGAACATGGACATTTGATGTTTATGGTGAGAGTGTGTCATCCCAGAGATCATATACCTTTAGTATTATCAGCCATTAATTTTAGAAGGGTGTTACAATTAACACTTCTTTTTTTCTTTTTATTGGTGCTGCTAACACCTGCTGTAAGTGCAACAGAATATACTGCAAGACCATCATTGAATATCGGGAAGGTACCTGGTGCATCGGTGGCTGGAGAAGAAGTTAAAGAAATTCAGCCAATTCCTGCCTGGCTTGCAATTGTATTCCTGTTATTCCCTCATATGACTGCCCTTCCAATGGAATTTTTGATTTCATTAAAAGGCATATCATATCTTGGTTTTAAGCAGATAAATAAGAAAAACACCCTTAATAATTTGAACAGACGGTTATTATATAAGTACATCGGAGATAATCCGGGAGTCTATTTCAGAGAGATCGAGAGGAACTGTAATTTAAACAGAGGTACAATTGAATACCACCTGAGGGTTATGGAACTTCTGAAAATTGTTACGACCTATAAAAGTAACAATAAAAAGAGATATTTTACTGAGAACTCACTGAGTCCGGAAGATATAACTGTTATTTCCGTAATTAAAAATGAAACTAAAATGAAGATTCTTTCGACAATATTTTTCAATCTCAGTGCAAGCAATAAAGAGATCAGTGAGAAAACATTGCTTTCACCTTCAACTGTCAGCAGGCATCTAAGGGATCTGAAAAATAATGGTTTAATTGTTGGAAAAATAGATGGTAGGATAATTAAATACAATATTTCGGATAATTACTATGATACAATATTTCAATATCTGAGTATTTCATCTTATTTTGGGCAGTATGATAACTTACAACAGGTGCCTCTATTGAGAGCAGATTCGGGTCGCTGAAAGATTCCCGGAGAAAACATTAAATCAGTTTGTTGAGTATAAAGTAGTATACTTATGTCTCAACAAAAGTCTGTGCCGGAGTTTGTTGACCGGAATGATGAGATGGAGTTCTTAACCGGTCATTATAATTCCAGAATTCCGGAACTGATAATAATATACGGCAGGAGAAGGGTTGGAAAGACTACTCTTATCTCCCGTTTTCTCAAAAACCGTCCGGGATTTTACTTCATGGCCTCAGAGGAGGGCAGGGCCGGAAATATCCGTGATTTTGCAGATGTTGCAGGTGATTACCTCAAAGATCCGGACTTTAAAAGAACCATTTTTCCGGACTGGCAGGTTGTATTAAAGTCCCTCGTCAGCCACAGAAATTTTAGTCCTGCTTCCGGTGAGAGGGTTATAATTGTAATTGATGAGTTCTCATATCTTATTTCAAAGGATAAAGGTGTTCCATCTGCGTTTCAGAAGATCTGGGATCTGATACTTTCAGATGAAAATATAATGCTTATACTCTCCGGTTCTTCGGTCAGCACGATGGAAACTGAGGTGCTGGGTTACAAAAGTCCGCTGTACGGCAGGAGAACAGGACAGTGGCAGGTTGAACCTCTCTTTTATCCGTATCTCCGGGAATTTCTTCCTTATAGAGAGGAGGAACTTGTAATGGTCTGGTCGGTCATCGGGGGAGTGCCGGCATATCTCAGGTTTTTCAATCCTGATACCGGCCTGTGGGAGAACATTTTGCAGCAGATGCTAAGCAAGGGTTCATACCTGTACCTTGAGGCCGAGATCCTGCTGCACTATGAATTCCGTGAAGCGGGTAATTACATATCAATCCTCCGTGCCCTTTCATCCGGATTTACAAATCTCTCTTCGGTCTGTCAGGAGACCGGCCTTGATAAGAGTATGGTATCGAAATACCTTTCAGTTCTGACAGGTATTCATCTCATTGCGGATGAGATACCTGTAACTGCACATGCAGGCTACCGGAAGAGACACTACAGGATTTTAGATCCATACCTTAACTTCTGGTTTGCAGTTGTATATCCGCACAGGATGGATATTGAGACAAAGAAAGGTTCTGATGTGCTTGAGTCTGTCAAAGCTGAACTGCCCCCGTATTTTGGCAAAATGTTTGAAAATCTCTGCATGGAACTTGTACGAAACAGCTTTTTCTTTGAGGATATGTATTTCTCTAAACTGGGGCGATGGTGGTTTAAGGAGAATGAGATTGATATTGTCGGCTTTGATGAATCGTCAGAGAAAGCACTGTTCTGTGAGTGCAAGTGGGTGAATCTCTCTGAGAAGAAAGCAAGAGGTATATTAAAATCACTGACAAAAAAAGCACCACTTGTTGAATGGAAAAACCAGAAGAGATCTGAGGTCTATGGCCTCATAGCAAAGGAGATTTCCGGGAAAGAAAATATGAGAGCAGAAGGTTACCAGGTCTTTGATCTGGAGGATTTAAGAGAATTAAGCAGACCTTATCTTTCCAGAGCGTAAGTGCCCGTTCTGTAAAAACTATCCGTTTTGCAAAATGATCTTTTCCGTAAAGGTCGATTGGTGAATTCGCCGGAGCTTTTTCATTTGATTCTCCAGCGCAAAATTTTATTATCACTGAATAAAGAGATCTGAGTAGTTATTCTAATTTCAGGGAATTAAAAATATATCTTCTGAAAATCTCATAACAGGTAGGAAAATGATAAAATTCATTAAATTTGAAAACTTTACTGCTTTTAAGGAACTGGAGGTTGGTCTTTCTTCCGGAATAAATGTCTTTACCGGAGAAAACGGTACTGGTAAGACACACATACTAAAAGCAGTGTATGCCGGTTGTGAGATTACTAAAAGTAGGAAAAGTTTTGCAGAAAAACTGACCAAAGTTTTTCTTCCATCCGGAGAGCATACCGGGCGCCTTGTTAAAAGAACCAAAGGAAGTTCCAATGGCTTTGTGGAACTCCGTAGGGAACCAAAGATAAATAAAAGTCCGGTTATACGGCTCAAAATTATGAGCCGTGCAGAGAGTCCGGCAGGTGCGGAAATTTCCGGTGCGTACAAATCATGGTCTGATGAGCCAATTGAGTCTGTATATATTCCTGTTAAAGATATGATGGCCAATGCTCCGGGATTCCGTTCATTGTACAGTCTGCGGGATATTCATTTTGAGGAGGTTTATGCAGATATTATTGACCGTGCCTTCCTTGGTTCTCTTAAAGGTCCTATGGATGCTGAAAGAAAAAGACTCATGGATATCCTCCATAAGTCCATTGACGGAAGGGTTGTGATCAAAAATGAAGAGTTCTTCCTGAAAAACAGGCACGGTGAGCTTGAATTTACACTGGTTGCAGAGGGCTTTAGAAAACTGGCACTTCTATGGCTTTTGATACAGAACGGTACCCTCACGAATGGTTCTGTTCTTTGTTGGGATGAACCTGAGGCAAATCTGAACCCAAAACTGATGAGAACGGTTGTGGAAATTCTGGTTGAACTGCAGAGAATGGGTGTTCAGATACTGATTTCAACCCATGATTATATTATCCTGAAAGAATTTGACCTCCAGACGACTGAAAATGATCAGATAATCTATCACAGCCTTTTCAGGGACAAAGAAACCAGTGAGATCTCCATCTCCTCAACTCCGGATTATGAAAAGATTTCTCCCAATGCGATTGATGATACATTTGCGGACATTATTGATCGGGATATTGCGAAAGAGATGGGGAGCAGTCTTAAATGATATTGCAGGAGGGAGATCTGCAGTTTGAATTCAATAATGTGATTGATGCATTTAAATTTGATGAGAAAGACCGGTCAAAAGAAACATTTCATGGTCTATCTCACTGCATGAAAGCGGTTGATTTCATCATCGAGACGGAGGAGTATTATCATTTTGTTGAGGTGAAAGACTATTCAACTGCTTCTGAAAATTACTTTGAAGATAATTACATGGATGTAATAAATTCCCTGAATATAAAATTCCGTGATTCCTTTTTGTACAGATGGGCAGAGGACAGACTGGACAAACCAATAATATATGTCTGCCTTCTTGAACTGGAAAATCCTATGATTCCCAAAATTATGAAGGACTTAAGGCTTCGGCTTCCAAGTAAAAACCTTCCCGGCAGGTGGCGGAAAAAACCTGTGGATAAGTGCTTTGTTGTCAATGTAGAGAGATGGAATAAAAACTTCCCCGACTGGAAGATAACCCGAATTTAAGCAGTCTGAAAAAAAAGTGTCAGTGATGAAAGCTCATCCCTTCAGGATGTCCTTTGCAATCCAGTCACCGATATCCGATGTCTTCATAAAGCCGCCCATGTCCTTTGTGACAGCTCCCTTCTCAATTGAATGGCTGATTGAAGTGATTACTGCAGCAGCGGCTTCCTTCTCTCCTATGTGATCCAGCAGCAGTGATCCTGCCCAGACTGTCGCAAGCGGGTTTGCAACATTTTTGCCTTTGTACTTCGGTGCAGAACCGTGAATAGGTTCAAACATCGAAGTGCCTTTAGGGTTGATATTCCCTCCCGGAGCAAGGCCAAGTCCGCCCTGGATCATAGCGCCAAGGTCAGTTATAATATCGCCGAACATATTGGGTGTTACAACAACATCGAACCATTCCGGATTCTTGACAAACCACATGGTGATGGCATCAACAAAGTTGTATTCGGTGGTGACGTCAGGGTATCTCTTCTTTGTCTCCTCAAAAACCTCACGCCAGAGACCATATACCTCGGTCAGCACGTTTGCCTTGTCAACCGATGTAAGCTTCTTATCCCTGGTCCCTGCAAGGTCAAAGGCGTACTCCATCACACGCTCTGACCCTTTTCTGCTTAAGACCCCTATCTGGTATGCAAGCTCATCCGCATCAGTCTCAACATCAATGCCAAACCTGACATTGTAGAGGTTTCTCATAACCTCAAGTTCATCCCTCTGTTTACCCGCCTTTGCCCTTGCACCGATTCCTACATAGAAGTCCTCGGTATTCTCCCTGACAACGACAAAGTCGATCTCCTCAGGGCCTTTATCAGCAAGCGGAGTTGAAACTCCGGGCAGGAGCTTAATCGGTCTTAAGTTCACATACTGGTCAAAGTAGAACCGGATGGCAAGTAAAATTCCCTTCTCTAAAATTCCGGGTTTAACCCTGTCATCTCCAATTGATCCGAAGTATATCGACTTAAACTTAGAAAGCTCCTTTAACTCATCCTCGGTTATCAGTTCGCCGGTCTTAAGATATCTTTCTGCACCGATCTCATAGTCAGTCCACTCGATATCAAAGCCGAACTTCTCTCCGGCAGCATCGAGAACTTTCCTGCCCTCTGCAACGATCTCCGGTCCGATTCCGTCACCCGGCATGCAGGCTACTCTGTACAAGTCTTCACCTCATCCATCTCTTTTGCATAGTTAACAAGTCCGCCGGCATCAACGATATGTTTCATAAATTCCGGCACAGGCTCTAGTTCATATTTATTCCCGCCACTCATTACGTATCTGAATTCAGAGTCTATCTCAATCCCGGCACCGTCTTCGATCTCATCCGCACAGGGACAGATGACAGGCAGAAGTCCGGTATTGATGGCATTCCTGTAAAAGATTCTTGCAAAGGATTTTGCAAGAATCACCTTAACCCCTGCACCCCTCAGTGCAAGAGGTGCGTGCTCCCTTGAAGATCCGCAGCCGAAATTCCTTGAAGCGACAATGACATCGCCGTCCTTTGCCTCAGCTGAGAACTCGTCCCTTGTGCCTTCAAAGGCATGTGATGCAAGTTCCTTTTCATCGTATATCGTCAGGTACCGCCCTGGGATTATTGCATCGGTGTCGATATCACTGCCAAATTTCCACACTCTCATAATTCAGACCTCCCTTGGATCGGTTATCACGCCGGTCATTGCACTGGCAGCGGCGGTTGCAGGTGAGCAGAGATATACTCCGGCTTCAGTGCTGCCCTGCCTGCCTCTGAAATTACGGTTGGATGTCGAAAGTGAGACCTCGCCCGGTGCAAGCAGTCCGAAAGCCCCGCCCATGCAGGGGCCACAGCAGGGAGCCTCAACAAGTGCCCCTGCCTCAACAAACTTCTCAACAAGTCCGGCCCTTAAGACTTTCAGGTACTCTTCCTTTGATGCCGGAACTATGATGACCCTTAAGTCATCTGAGAACTTCCCGTCTCCAAGAACCTCTGCCGCCTCGGCAAAGTCCTCAAAACGTCCGTTGGTGCATGATCCGATAAATACCTGGTCAACCTTCCGTCCGGCAACCTCGGTCACATCCACTACATTGTCCACATTATGCGGCACTGCCACCTTTGGTGCGAGACCGGAGACATCATAATGCCTCACCTCAGCATAACCGGCATCCTCATCACCGGTCATCTCAAAAGGTGTGACATCTGCCCTTCCGGAGAGATAATCCCATGTCTTTGCATCCGGAGGAACAATGCCTGCCTTTGCTCCCATCTCGATTGCCATGTTGGCGCAGGTCATCCTGCCGGATATGTCCATATCTGACACAGTCCCGCCGTAAAATTCAAGTGCTTTGTAGGTTGCACCATCAGCCCCGATGTCGCCTGCAAGGTTCAGGATCAAATCTTTTGCACCTGTCCTCCTTGGGAATTTACCCTCTATTTCAAGCCTGATGCTCTCCGGAATTTTGAAGTACAGTGCCCCGAACTTCAGCACAAAGCCCATATCGGTGGAGCCGATTCCGGTGGAGAAAGCACCGAGTGCCCCGTATGCACAGGTATGGGAATCCCCGCCTACGATTATATCTCCCGGCCTTGCCCTGCCTTTCTCAGGCACAACCTGGTGGCAGACTCCCTCTTTTATATCGTAGTTGAAGATGCCCTGCTCCTTTGCAAAATCCCTCATCATGACGTGATTTTTCGCCGCCGGTATTGAATCAGCCGGGATCTGGTGGTCAAAGAGCATTATGACTTTTTCCGGGTCAAAAACCTGCTTTCCACCCATCTCCCTGAATACATTTATCGCCAGCGGGCCGGTGATGTCATGTATCATCGCACCGTCAACAGGCGCCATCACCATATCTCCGGCAGAGTAGTCCCTGCCGCATTTTTTAGAGAAGACCTTCTCAACATATGTCTGTTTCATACTTGTCACTTTGAATTAAGCACAGTAGCAGACCCTCTCTGGAGTGCCACCTTTCCTGTCCGTACCATCTCGGTTATTCCGTACGGGCCAAGAAGTTCTTCTATCGCATCTACCTTTCCCGAATCTCCGGTGATCTCTAGGACAACCGTCTTTGGTCCGACATCGATAACCTTCGCCCGGAATATGCCTGCGATCTGCATAATCTCGGACCTCATATCCCCCGGTTCTGCGTTCACTTTTATAAGCGCAAGCTCCCTTTCAACATGCTTCTTTTCAGTGATGTCAGTCACTTTGATGACCTCGATCAGCTTATTGAGCTGCTTTTTTACCTGCTCAATCTGTGCCTCGTCACCGCAGGCGACTATCGTCATTCTGCTTATATCGGGAGATTCACACCTTCCGACGACGAGGCTCTCGATATTATATCCCCTCCTGCTGAAAAGACCCGATACCCTGGCAAGGACACCGGACTGGTTCTCGACAAGAACGCTCAATATCTGCTTCTTCATCTTCCGGCCTCCTTTTCCTCCGGTATGTGGCATCCGATCATATCGCTTATCGCCGCACCTGCCGGAACCATAGGGAATACATTCTCCTCCCTTTCGATCCTGAAGTCGATTAGGAACGGACCTTTTGTCTCCATAGCCTTTTTCAGAGCCTCTCCGACATCTTCCCTCTTCTCGACCTTCAGGCCGGGAATGCCGTATGCTGCCGCTATTCCGACAAAGTCTACCTGGGGCAGTTCGGTATATGAATACCTCCTCTCGTAGAAGAGTTCCTGCCACTGCCTTACCATGCCGAGGTACATATTATTCAGGATGAGCATCTTTACAGGGACATTATACTGTGATACTGTCCCGAGCTCCTGTATATTCATCTGGAAACTGCCGTCCCCGGCTATCAGCACAACGGTCTCGTCAGGCTTTGCAAACTGTGCGCCAATCGCTGCCGGAAATCCGTATCCCATAGTTCCAAGGCCGCCTGAGCTTATCCACTGCCTGGGCGACTTAAAGCCGTAATACTGTGCGGCCCACATCTGGTTCTGGCCGACTTCGGATACTATTATGCCTTTCCCTTCCAGAATTCCGGAGAGCTGCTCTATGATGTACTGCGGATGAAGCCCTTCGTCATCCCTGTATTTCATCATATGGTTCTCCCTCCAGTTTTCTATCTTTTCAAGCCAGGGGTCCTTCTTTTTAATATCCAGAGTTTCTGAAAGGTTTATCATCTCCCTCAGAACTTCACCCGCATCGCCGACAATCGGAACATCCACAGCTTTATTCTTACCGATCTCAGCCGGATCGACATCTATGTGGATAACTTTTGCACCGGGGGCGAACTCTTCAATCTTGCCTGTAACCCTGTCATCAAACCTTGCACCGACTGCGATGAGCAGATCACACTCGGTAACTGCATAATTGGCAGCCTCTGTCCCGTGCATACCGAGCATTCCGAGGTTTAACGGATGGTGTGCCGGAATTGCTCCAAGGCCCATCATTGTTGTCGTAACCGGAAGGTCAAGCATCTCTGCAAGCTTTACGAGATCAGCTGAGGAATCAGATGCGATTACGCCGCCTCCTGCATAGATTATAGGCTTTTTTGCCTCCGCAATGAGCTTTATCGCACTCTTGATCTGTCTGGGGTGGCCCCTGTATGTGGGCTTATAGCCTCTCAGGTTAATTTCCTCGTTTAAAACCTCAGATTCATCAACCAGCCCGGTCTGGACATCCTTTGGCAGGTCGATGAGCACAGGACCTTTACGGCCTGTTCCGGCGATGAAGAAGGCCTCCTTTACTACTCTCCGGATGCTGCCCGCCTCGTTTACGAGATAATTGTGCTTCGTAACCGGCATTGTGATTCCGGTTATGTCAGATTCCTGAAAGGCATCATTTCCAAGCATGCCTGTCGGAACCTGCCCTGTCAGGGCCACAACCGGAACAGAGTCCATATTTGCGGTTGCTATTCCGGATACGAGGTTGCATGCCCCCGGTCCTGATGTCGCAAGGCAGACTCCGGTTCTGCCCGATGCCCTTGCATATCCGTCTGCCGCATGAACGGCTGCCTGTTCATGCCTGACAAGAATATGCTTAATGCCTGAATCATAGAGAACGTCATAGATTGGGAGGACTGATCCTCCCGGATATCCAAATATTATATCTGCTCCCTCTTCTTTCAGGCTTTCAATCAGTATCTGTGCTCCTGTCTTCATTTTCTCTCCTGAGAAGTCTGTTCATCCCCGAAAGGACTGCTTCAACACTTGCTTCTATTATATCTGTTCTTGCACCGCGGGATGTTATTACTCTTCCGTCCCTGCTTAGTTTGACTGTCACGTCAACGACAGCATCAGTGCCGCCTGTTATGGCATCCACATGATAATCCTCAAGTGTGATGTCACCTCCGACACTGACTGACTGCTGAAGCACTTTCAGTGCGGCATCTACAGGGCCTGTACCTGTTGAAGCGCCTGTAACCTCTTCGCCGTTTACAGACATTGTAACCGAGGCTGTTGGTATGACCGTATTCCCGCTTACAACCGTGAACTGCTTCATACTCAGAACCGGTCTGCACTCAAGGAGCATTACTGCGTCTGCTATTGCCATAACGTCTGCATCACTAACTTTTATTCCGGAATCTCCGAGCTCCTTTATCCGTTTTACTATCTCTGCAAGCTGCTTCCCATTTGGTTTATATCCAAGTTCGGTGAGCGCCGCCTGAACGGATGCCGAACCGGAATGCTTGCCCAGAACTATCCTTCTCGTCCTGCCGACGGTCTCAGGGTGCATAGGTTCGTAGGTCCCTGAGTCCTTCATAAGGCCGTGGGCATGGATTCCGCTCTCGTGTGTGAATGCCATAGCACCCACTATCGGCTTGTTTGTCGCAAGAGGCACCCTTGTAAGTCTTGAAACAAGCGTTGAGAGCTTGTAAAGCTTTTCTGTCTGAATTCCGGTGCGGAAATCGTAGAGTTTCTCAAGCGACATTACAAGTTCTTCAAAGGAGGTGTTTCCTGCTCTTTCTCCAAGCCCGTTTACTGTCACATGAGCACATGATGCTCCTGCTCCAAGTGCTGCAACCGTATTTGGCAGTGCAAATCCGAGGTCATTGTGGCAGTGTATTGAGAGGGGTGCAAAGCAAAGCTTTGGTATGTAATCCTTTACTCTCTCGGGCGTCATCAGGCCCACAGTGTCACAGAAGCATAGTCTGTCAGCCCCGTGTTCAACTCCGGCTTTAAAAAGCCCTTTCAGGAAATCCTGATCTGCCCTTGAAGCATCCTCCCCGGAGAGTTCAACAATAAGCTCTCTCTCTTTGGCATACTCTGTAGTCTCCATTGCCATTTTAAAGACTTCATCACGGGTTTTGCCCATCTTCTTTTCAATGTGCAGGTCAGATACCGGAATAACAAGATGAACCGAGTCTGCACCACTTTCCACTGCCAGATCTATATCTCCGGTGCGTGCTCTGGAATATGTGCAACATTCAGCAGGGAGACCTGCCTCAGAGATCAGTTTGATTGCTTCTCTTTCACCTTCGGATGCTATGGCAGAACCAGCTTCAATGACATTCACACCTATGTCAGAGAGTGCAGTGGCGATTTCGAGCTTCTGTTCCGGAGTCAGTGATACTCCCGGCGTCTGTTCCCCGTCTCTCAGGGTGGTGTCCAAAAATCTTATCTCTTTTTTATCGAAAAATAAAGTAATCACTCATAGGTTTTCACTCCCACTTATGATAGTGTTCAACCTAATATATATAATTTGTCCGGGTCAGGCATTTTTTGCACCAGATGCTGTGGGGTGTGTGGTGCGCATGCACCATATTTGTAATGTTTTCTGGTGTGGTGCACCGCAATTCGGCAAAGTTTTATTATCTATTAGTGCGTTTTAATTTGTATGTCTCAGAATAATTTCGGGACCGGGAAAGTCACTGCACAAGTGGCAGATCGCTTTCTTATTCGGTACTAAATTTGCGAACAGGAAAGTGTCAGTTTTTGATACGACACTCAGGGATGGAGAACAGACTCCCGGAGTTTCATTTACGATTGATCAGAAGATAGAGATCGCCCGCCGTCTCTCCGATATCGGTGTTTCAATGATTGAAGCAGGTTTTCCGGCTTCTTCTGACGCGGAATTTGATAATGTCCGACGTATTGTTGAGGCAGATACCGGTGCTCCGATATGCGGACTTGCACGTTCTGTAAAAGGCGATGTTGACAGGTGCGTTGATGCCGGAGTTGACATGGTGCATGTATTCATCCCTACTTCGGAGATACAGAGAATTCATACGATTAAAAAAACACACCCGCAGGTAGTGGAAATAACCGATGATATTGTCCGTTATGCCGCCTCAAAGTGCGATCGTGTGATGTTCTCTGCGATGGATGCCACAAGAACGGGAATTAAAGACCTTATTGAGGTTTATTCCACCGCATCGGGTGCCGGTGCCGAGATTGTAAATATTCCGGACACTGTCGGAATTTTTACTCCTACTGCGATGAAGGATATGGTCTCTGCTGTCCGTGAGCACGTTAACTGCCGGATTGATGTCCACTGCCACAATGACTTTGGTCTTGCCGTTGCCAATACCGTATCTGCGGTTGAGGCAGGTGCAGATCAGGTCCAGGTGACTGTGAACGGGATCGGTGAACGTGCCGGAAATGCCGACATCTCCCAGACTGTGATGATTATGGAGGCGATTTACGGGATTAAGACCGGAATTGTAACCGAAAAACTGGTTGAGACCTCAAGGCTTGTATCGCGGTTCTCAGGAATCGCCGTACCGCCGGTTCAGCCGGTTGTGGGTGATAATGCCTTCTCACATGAAAGCGGCATACACTCCCATGGTGTGCTCTCAAATCCGGGAACTTTCGAGCCGGGAATTATGACTCCTGAGATGGTCGGCCACAGGAGGAGGTTTAAACTCGGAAAGCACGCCGGCAGCCATGCCGTAAGGCAGACTCTCGTTGATGCAGGCATAAATCCGGATGACAAAGAACTTGAAGAGATTGTCAGAAGGATGAAGGAGATCTCCGGGAGGGGTAAGAAGGTCACTGACAACGACCTCTTCCAGATTGCCGATACGGTTATGGATTCGGATGTATCCGAAAAGGCGATTGAAATCGATGACATCTCAATATTCACAGGCATACATGCGATTCCGACTGCCAGTGTCAGGGCGTTTGTCTATGGTAAGGAGAAGGTCTGTTCAAGCACGGGTGATGGCCCTGTTGATGCTGCCATGAATGCGCTGATGGGCATTATACCAAAGCCCGTTGAGCTGAAGTCCTATCAGGTTGAGGCAATATCCGGCGGTACAGATGCAATCGGCTGTGTTACCATTGCAGTTGAGGACAGTCGCGGAAGAGTATTTGACTCGTCTGCTACAAACAGTGATATTGTCCTGGCCTCGGTAGAGGCGATGGTGAATGCACTGAACCTTGTATATCGTGCAAACAGAGAACCAGGCTTAGCAGGATCTGCGGATTCCGGTCAGGTCCTGAAATAAGTGAGTAATGTCCGGGAGAGGAGGGTAAACTTTCCCGGGTTAAATTACGGGCGGAATATTTATTCTGATAATACCCGTTTTAATGGCAAAAGAATAAATCATAAAGAGAATAATTCAGAATCAGGAAGTACAGATATGATAAAGAAGTATTATGAATCCGATGCAGACCTGAGTAATCTTTCAGGGAAAAAAATAGCCGTAATCGGGTACGGATCACAGGGAAGGGGACAGGCACTTAATCTTCGTGACAGTGGCCTTGATGTTATTATCGGAATCAGACCCGGTAAGAGCAGGGTGCAGGCTGAAGAGGACGGTCTTGAGGTATATGACGTATCTGAGGCTGCAAAAACTGCACAGGTTGTAATGATCCTTCTTCCTGATGAAACACAGGCAGATGTATATGACGCTGAGATTAAGCCTTATCTTGAAGAGAATGACTGCCTTATGTTCTCGCACGGTTTCAATATCCACTACGGGCAGATAATTCCGCCTGAGAACGTGGATGTTGTCATGGTTGCACCCAAAGGTCCGGGGCATATGGTAAGAAGGGTATATGAGGAAGGCATGGGAGTTCCTGCACTAATTGCAATTCACCAGAATGCGTCCGGAAATGCAAAGGAGATCTCACTTGCGTATGCAAAGGGAATTGGTGCTACAAGGGCGGTTGTTCTTGAGACGACATTCAGGGAGGAGACTGAGACTGATCTCTTCGGTGAGCAGGCAGTGCTCTGCGGCGGTGCAACCTCACTTATTAAAGCAGGCTTTGAGACTCTTGTGGCAGCCGGATATGCGCCTGAGATGGCATATCTTGAGGTTCTTCATGAATTAAAGCTTATTGTGGATTTGATCTATGAGGGCGGATTTACAAAGATGCGTGATTCTATCTCCAATACCGCACAGTTTGGCGACCTTACAAGAGGGCCGAGGGTAATCGGGCCGGAGACATATGCCGCAATGGAGGATGTCCTGACCGAAATTCAGACCGGAGAGTTTGCAAAGGAGTGGATTTTAGAAAACAGGGTCAGAAGGCCCGTATTCAACGCACTGACAAAAGCGGACGAGGAACATTTAATAGAGGTTGTTGGTGCTGAGATCCGCGGCATGATGCCTCAGTTCCAGAAGAAGGAAGAGTGCGACGAGGAGTAAATTCCTCTTTTTATATCACCATAATCCTATTAAATCTCAGATTTAAACCAGATCCCGGTTTGATTTGGAACCGGGGAATGATTTTTTTAATTCCGGACGGGGCTGGGTTCTGCGAGATTCAAAGCTCTTGTTTTCAGGTAGGCTATAAGATAAACAACAGTGAGGAGTGCCGCCAGAATGCTGAATGCCAGATACAGGCCGGAGTATGTCCCTACAACTGCAAAGACCGGCACTATGATCAGAGATGATGCGAACTGTCCCAGATTGAGTGATACTGAATATCCTCCCATTATTCTCCCCATAACTGCCATTGGTGTAACTGATGTCAGCCAGTTTAAAAGTGTTGGTATCATAAGGCCGTTTCCAATGCCTATAATTACTACTGCTATTCCGGCTACCGGCAGTGAATGAGATAATCCGAGTGTAATAAATCCGGCACAAAGCATGAAATATGTCAGGACAAGAATTAAGTTTTTGTGCATATGTACTGCAATTTTCCAGTAAAAAACTCCCATAAGGGCTGAGACCAGACCGACTACTCCGAGAAACATACCGCTGAGTAATGCGGGGTTTGCAAAGATCCCTCCGGTTTCAGAAAGATCCATTGTGGTAAGAATATCCGGTATAAGGTAGGGGAGTTTTGTCGGCAGTAAAAAGAACATAACCATACTCAGGAAAAGTGTGATATAGACCGAAAGGATTTCACAAACTGGTCTGGTATTACTTTCTCTTTTTCTGTTGGGTTTTATTAATCCCTTCTCTCTCTGTATTGCGTCTTTCCCGGTTTCTGCTGTGCTTTTATCTGTGGATTCATGTAAGAATGTTTTTTGTTCTCTCAGTGGCTCTTTCATTGTTGCAAGGACACCGATAAGTATCACAAGACCTATGAGATATATCAGAAATGAAAGTCTCCAGGAGATTCCTGCAAGAAATCCTCCGCTGGTTTCAAGGATTAAAACACCTGCACCCATTGAGGCTCCCTGATATCCGAGAACTTTTGTGCGTGTCATTCCGGAATAATAGTCTGTTATAAGGGCGGTTGTTGTGGTGGTAATGCCTGCAATTCCTATACCCAGAATAAATCTTCCTGCAAGGATTGCCGGAAGCGAATTAAGAAAGAAACCGGATGCTCCTGCAACTGAGAATATTAAGAGGGATGCAGAGAGTATGGGCAGTCTTCCAATTCTGTCTGACAGGCCGCCGATAAAAAAACCGGTAATGGCAATTGCAAGTGACGGGAGTGTTACAATTAATGAAACTAAAGCCTCGGAACAATCAGGAAATGCTTCACTGATTAACGGGAGCGCAGGTGCGACTGCTGCGCCGCCCATTAATATGAGCATCGCAGACGCAAGCAGAAACACCAGAGTCCATTTTGTGGGCTGAAATTTCACTGGTTTGAAAATGGAGTTAAATATTGAGTTTTGCATTCCCATACATTCAGAATTATTTTGATAAATATGTGGTGCTCCTGGTGTCAGGAGCAACAGGATAAATAGACTTCCGGCAGATATTATTCAGTAATTAATTCTTATTCCGGGGTTTTTGTTATGATAGATGAATCACTTATTCCTGAATTAAATAAACTGGGTATGAGTGAATATGAGGCGAAGACATATACAGTTCTTCTCGCTCTGCGGGTGGCCAGTGCACGTGAAGTTCACGAGATCACAAATATCCCGCGTGGAAGAGTATATGAAACCCTGAATGCCCTGATCGAAAAGGGGTTTGTTAATTCTTCATCTGATAACCCTGCAAGATACAGTGCAACGGATGTTTCCCGGACGTTTGACAGGCTTAAGCGTGAAAAACTGATATTTCTTGACAGACTCAGCACAAGGCTTCAGAATTTTGAAAAAGAGAGGCCGGAACAGGTATTGCAGGCTTATGAACTTAGAACTGCGTGGTCAATAGATAAGCAGATCCGGCTTAGTTTTGCAAGAGCTAAATCTGAAATGATAATTCTCTGCAATGATTTATCATTCTTAGAGAAGTTCTCAGCGGAAATTATACGCACTCAGAAACGAATTCCGGTATATCCTGTTGTAAGTAATGTGGAAACCGCAGGAAAACTCCGTGTAAAGTGTTATCTTGGTGATAAGGATATTAATTCTGCCTTTTTTTCTCCACCGTCAGAAGTAACGGAGATCAGCACAATTAAGCTTGTCATCTATACCGACCGGCATGAATCTCTGCTTGTATTTGAGAGAAACGGAATTCTTGAGGGGGTGTTTCTCTCAAATGATATCCATGCAGTATACCAGTCAAGGACAATTCTGAAAAATATAAAGGAAATTAAGAGTTCAAAATCCAGTTTGTAACTGTGAGATTAGTTTCTGATATTCTGACATTAATCGGAATGGCAAAGTATGATACTTCTCTCATGTAATAATTAGATAAATGGAAGACGAAATCCGGATTATCAGTCTTACCCCTGAAAATATTTCTTTATATGGTGTCTGCGGTTATAAAGACGTAAATAAGCATGAGGAACTCCGGCGAAAAATTGCATGGTATGAGGAATATTATCCTAAGGGCCTTAGGATTAAAGCCCTTGTATCTGAAAAGGGCGGTTATCAGGGGATGATTGAGTATATTCCCGGAGATTATGCCCACCGCCCGGTTGACGCTGCCGGATATATGTTTATTCACTGCATATTTACCGGATTTAAGAAGGAGTATAAAGGTAAGGGATATGGTTCTGCACTGATTAATGAGTGCATAAGAGACGCAGAGAGTCATAATATGAATGGCGTTGCAGTTGTGACAAGAAATGGCTCTTTTATGGCGAAGAAGGATATTTTCATTAAGTCCGGGTTTACTGTCGCAGATACGGCAAAACCTGATTTTGAACTGCTTGTCCTGAGATTTGATGAATATTCAGAAAATCCTGGGCTAAAGTCCCTTTCAGAGCACCCTGTGTCAGAACTGCCTGGGTCCAAACTGCCAAAGTTCAGGGAAGGTTTAAGCGAAAAGGCGGCAGGATATCCTGAAGGTCTGACGATCATCCGGTCACCCCAGTGCCCGTATTCAGTCAAGAATGTAAATGCGATTATGAAGACGGTTGAGGGAAAATTTGGCATAACTCCGGTTTTAATCGACCTGAAGAGCCACGTGGGGGCTCAGCAGTCACCCTGCCCGTTCGGGACTTTCTGCATAATATACAACGGGAAGGTTATCAGCCACCACCCGATAAGCAACAGCCGTTTTGAGAATATCATGAATAGACCTGTAAAATGAAATGATATGGGCTGAGATAGCATAGCCATGATAAAATGGCTGGGATAATATAACTAAGATGATAATATGAGATGTAAATTCACATTAACAAAAGAAAATATTACAAAGGAGGCAGAGTTTGAAGAAGGAACTCCACTTTCAGATCTCCTGTTTAACTGTGGAATAATTCCGGATACTGTAATAATTGAGCTTAACGGCAGAATTATACCGGAGGATGAGCCGGCAGAGGAAGCTGATTATGATGTTGTAACCACTGCTTCGAGAGGGTGACCATTCATTTGGGTTTAAAAAATGATTAGGAATTTCATTAGTTTTCTGCTCTCCTTTTGAAAATTCCCTGAATTATTAGAGGATATAATATTATCTGTCGTTGATATATGACTTCATAACGAAAAGAACCTCTTCATCTTTGTCTATTTCTTTCAGCAGATTGATCATTTCGACATCTGAATTATTTGTTCTGTATTTCCTTGGAAATGCACATTTTGTTTTCTTTACCGGAATCCCTGCTTTTTTCATCTCTTCAAAACAGTTCTTATACTTTATACGGCAGTTATTAAGTCCAAGTATTACATAATCTCCCCTTTCTTTTTCAAAAGAGATAATTCCCTCATCATAACAGCCGTAATGGCAGTTTAAACATAATTCCCAGTTTTCCTTAATCTGGGACGTATAGTAATTGTATTTTTCTTTAGGTGATTTCAGATAGTATGGAAAATCTGAGGAAAAATTAAAGATTCGCCATTCATTATCATATTCCCCAAAATACCGCTCCATAACTGCTTTAATAGAACTGTCTGAAACATCTGAATCAAAAATTAATGTGGGCACCCATGAACCATTTTTAAGAAATGACTGGCATGCGTCACTATACAGTGATGGTACGTAGTCCTCCGGACAGTCAGACTCAACTTTTTGATAATCCTGGTTATTGTTTTGGTATGAGGCATAATCTGTTTCATCTATACATCCTGATGATAATGTAATAATACAGAATATCATCCCAAATAATACAACATTTTTAAAAGATAATTTCATAATTGTGCCCTTATTGTCATTGTCGGTCAGGAAATACAGAGGTTTTATCTGCCTCAGGTCGGTATGGATTTTGCTTGAGTTTGTTTATTCAATGTGGACAAATTTTTTTCAGTGCTGTCTACACACTATAACCTGGATTCCCGCCCATTCATAACGATGTGGGTGGTGTCACCCCCAGGTCCCGGTACAGCTGCTCCTGTTTATCGAGTATCTCACCCACTCTGAGAGATTTTCCTGGTTGTTCAAAACACTCGATGACATCCAGTTTGTCCAACATACCAGGCAATGTGTAATTCCTGAAAAGGTTATGATCCTGCATCTGCTTTTTGAGATAAGATAAGTAGATCAGTGCCACAAACTGCACAAACAGTTTCCCATCAAGGCTCTGTTCTGAAGAAACGAGTGTACGGCGCATATTCAGGCGTTCTTTGAGATTTCCAAAGGCCTTTTCAACCACATCTTTGTTGCGGTAGAGTTCAAGAGCAGTTACTGCATCCATCTTTTCATTGGTAATCAGAGCAAAAAACCCAAAATATCGCTTGGCTTTGATGACATTTTCATCAATAATCTGTGCCTTTGTTCCTCTCTTAGGTGTTGTTTTGGTAATGAAGTACTGCTTGTAAAGTTTAGCGTGTCCTGGAACACGCTCTCCTGATTCCAGTTCTTTTTTTAGTGCAATTAGCTTACGGTCGAAGTTTTTCTCATCTTCGGCTGCCCGGTCGATGTTGTAGTAATAATGAATGTAAAGGCGGCGTGATTCCTGAAGAGTATCTCCTTTGTAAGGACGCTCCTGCGTATAATTCCAGGTGGTCCGGATAGTCTGGTAATACAGTTCGTAATTCTCACTGTAACGCTCAAAGCTCCTAAAAATGTCATAGACTGCATCAAGTTCTCCATAGACAAATTTCAGAGACATTCTGACACCTGCAAGGAACTTCACGTGATTCTTAAACAGGTTGTTAATATTGACCTCACTGTAAAAGCCCCGGTCAAGAACCAGTTTAACTCTTGAGTGATCAAGAATATCCAGCTCTTCAAGCAGGCGTGTAATGGTCTTTGAATCCGGGATATTACCTGCGAGTTTTCTGTAATAGAAAGGGAGATTGGACTCCTGTCCAAAGACCAGAGCAAGATTCAGCTGTGCCAGTTTGTCGTGCTCCTTGTTGCGACCATACTGTACCTGCCTGAGGGTTTCTGAATAGCTGGACAGAGATGTTGTATCATAAGCCCAGAATTCATTATCCATCCTTCTCTTTCCCTGAAGTCTGAAGAACTGTAGTTTATTTGCCTCGGTAATGCTGGAAAACAGTTCACTACTGCGTTGTGAGGTGATGTCTTTGCCATAAGGATGCTTATGCAGGAGTCCCCACTTCTCAAAACGGTATATCGGAGTGCTGTCTTCAAGGATTAAATAGTACACAACGGATAAGATTTGCTCATATGTGTCGGGGAAACACTGTTTCAGATCATGAATGATACCTAATTTCTCACCAATAGCATCCAGTAGATATGTGGCTCCGTAGAATGAACGATGTGCTTCCTCAAACCTCTTTGTATTACGTTTCACAGGCGGATTACCTTCTTTTTTCTTCCTGTTGCGTCCATCAGTGGGGACTATTTTACCTGTCTCTTTGTCTACACGCCCAATAAGGGTACGTTTGGCACGTGACTGTTTCTTTTCCTTGTCCCAGTATGATACGGAGCGGTAAGCATAGGTTATCCCGGATCTTTTGTCTGTTTGGTGAACTATTGCGACCATGTAAACTCCTAATCGTTATGTGTATTATTTAACACATGACGATTATAGAACTATCGGTTTGATCTTGGGGAGTATTTTGGAATATTAAGAAAAATGTGGAGTTAGATTTCAGAGCATATAAGTCACTTTTAGCGTGAAGTCATCAATATTTCATTTTTGAGTATTACTCCCCAATAATCCCACACCCCACAACAGATCGGAACCTTTATATACTTTTCGCGCGCCGCTTCGCGGAACCTGGAAATATGAATCATCAGCAAAAAGATGATAACAATTCCCTGAGGAATTGGCAGGAGAAATTACTCCCTCCTGAAGTTATTATGGAAAAGGCACGCAGTACTGGATTTATTAAGAGAATGAGGAAATTAGATCCGACATATCTCTTATACGTCCTTATTTTTGGAATCAGTAGTCACTGTAAACCTACACTTGAAGAAATTCATCGTGACTATCAAGACCTGGGTGGGAAATCCGCAGGGACAAAAGAGATTAGATATCAGAGTTTTCACAATCGTTTTGACAGTAATATGGCTCTTTTCTTACGAGCGATGCTGGATCACTATATCAATATAACCTTTGCAGATTCACCTGCAAGATTAAAGGGTCCGGTTGGGATCCTGAAAGATATCGTAAATGTTCAGTCTTCTGAAGCAATATCCTAATTTCCCATTTTTTTGAATCACTTTCTGGAAATATCGCTATTTTGATTCAAATCGTAAGTTATATATACTTTAGATATCTAATAGATATCTGTGAAAAAAGTACCAATTGTTGCAGAAACTGAACTTAATGTCAAAAACATTGAGGGGTTCTACATTCGAAAAGTTACACCCTTTGGAACAAGTGCGAAGGTTGATTGTCCAAAGGAACACCTTGGAAAGAAAGTCTATCTTGTAATTGTAGGGCCTGAAGACTGATATCAGATGAATTGCGAAAGTATCCGTAATTACAACAAAACATACAGGTACAAGAAAGAAATAGCCAAATTATCTCATGATATTATTCAACTGAAGGTCGAAAACGAGAAGTTGAATAAAAAATTGAGTCAGGCTAATTCCACCAACATAGAGTTACTCTACGAAAATGAAAAGCTGAAAAAAGAATTCAATGAGTACAAATTCAGGCATCCACCAACTACAGGAGAAAAAGGTGGCAAACCATATGCCATAAAAAAAGAGTCAAAAAAAAGCACAACTAAAGATTCCAAGGATCCAGATAATAATAAAACAGAGAAGAAAAAGAAGAGAGGGGCACAACCTGGACATAAGGGTAATTTTAGGCCAAAACCGGAGAAGGTTGACATACATAAGACAATTGATGTGGCTGAATGCCCTTACTGCGGCAATACCAAATTGAGCAAAGTGCAGGAAGAAAGGACAAGAATTGTTGAGGATATCCCCATAGTTAAACCAATTGTTACAATGTATCATATCCCTCGGAGATATTGCTCAAAATGTAAAAAAATGGTTGAAGGAGAAGTTTTTAGATGCTCTTCCAAACGCAAGGATAGGTTTAAGGGCTATGCTTACTGCGGTCTGGATGGATGTTGTAATGAAAGGTACTGCAGTTGGAATACCTAAAATATTTAAGAACTTTACCGGTTTAAAAATCAGCACTGGTGAAGTCAAAAAATGGGTGAATTGATTGCAAAGGAATTCTCTGAATATTATGAGGTTCTCAAAGAGATGGTCAGAGAAGCCGATGTCAGATACATGGATGAAACTTCCTGGAGAGAGAGTGGAATTAACAAATGGTTGTGGGTTTTTGTTGCGGAAGGTGTAGCACTATACATGATTGCAAAAACCCGCAGTCACAAGGAACCACTTTCTATTCTTGGAGAAAACCCAAAAGGAATAGATGTTCATGACCGATTCTCTGCGTATAATACATTGGCAAGAAAAACCGGAAACAGAGCACAACAGATTTGCTGGTTTCATCTTCTTGTAGATTCTAAAGATCTTTCAAAACTTTATGGTGAAGAGGGCAAACATATCCATGAAACAATGAAGTACATCCATGCTAAAGCAAAATCATTCGAGGGAAAAGGCCGCCCGGAGGATGTTGAAAATTTAATCTCAGAATTGCAGGATAAATTAGACCGACCTTATAAAATTTAAAATGCAGGAAATTTGGGGAGAGTTTAAAGAGAGTTAAGGAAAAATTATTTCAGTTTGTGATTAATCCGAAAGTAGAGAGTACTAACAATAAAGCTGAAAGAGCTGTTAGGCCAATGACTGTAAAAGGAAAATTTCCGGAGGAACGAGATCACCAGAAGGTTCTCGGACATTAGAAATACTTGCATCTGTACTTTTTACCAGTCAGAACAATGGTGCAGATTTAATTGAAGATTTGCTTAATTTGATTCATCCTTCACAACACTGAATATATACAAGATATCTTGATACAGGACAGCAGCATCGTTCGATTGAGCAAAAAACTTGCAGAGGAATTTCCACCGGCAAGATCACGTAGTGAAGCTGCGGGATTGAAAATTCATGCAGTATATAGTGCTGTATCACATTCACTTAAATCATTTGAAATTACTGATGAAAAACGCATGACTACAAGAAAATCAGGATTGATGGGAACATAAAAGACGTTCTTTTCCTTTTTGATTTAGGCTATTATTCGCATTATGTTTTGGCAAACATCAATGAAAGAGGAGGATTTTTTGTTAGTCGGGTCAAGAATTCAGCCAAACCAAAATTAAAAGAAATTGTATCAGAATCTAAGATTTTTGATAGTATTTTTGAAAAAGGAATGAATTTAGGAGACTTTCTTGAGAAAGTTCCAAAAAGCGATGAAATTGAGCTAATATGCACCTTTACTGGAAGAGATAAAGAAAAACCATGGGGCAAAAAAAGAATTAATGCAGATTTCAGAGTCGTCTGTTTCTGGGATGAAAATGACAAGATTTGGCATAATTATGCAACAAACTTACCTGGTGATGCTTACAAAAAGGACGAGATTTATCAGCTATATCGGTATCGATGGATAATTGAGCTGTTATTCAAGGAGATGAAAAGTGACTATGATCTTGGGAAATTTCTTTTAGCCAGGGAACCGCTTGCTCTGATCCATGTCTATTCTATGTTAATAAGGCTTGTTTTGAGCAGAAATCTGTACAAAAAAATGGTAGCATCACTTGATGAAGATGAAAAACCTCGTTATGGTCCATTTTTATGGTCTAAAGTTTTTGCAGAGAAAGCTCACGAGTTCCTGAGTATCATTGATCAGAGTATCTTTGGAAAAGAGAGTGTTGGTGAAAGATGGAAAAAACTGGAAGATTCATTGCGGCGACTTGCATGTAGCCGACATAAAGGATACGACCGAATTTCACTCAAATATGTTGGCTTTTAAAGAGTAGAAGTCAATCCAACAATATTTGAGTCGTTAGCCTTAGCGATAGCTGTATTCAAAAATTCTAAAAATACGTTTAATATGCCATTATTTTACATTTGACATAATACAGCTTAGAAAATGGCTTGAGATAGCAACATTTTACCTCTTATTTCCTAATCTGCGCGAAGTATCTTCTTTTAGAATTTCTAAATCCTGTTAATTTAATCGGAAAATGTTACTAATTAATACGTACACTCAAAAATGTATGCAATTTTTCAGTCCAGATCCCTTAAACTGACTTATATGGATTTCAGAGTGGGTTATGTGTTTCCGGGAATGCAGGATCCAATGTACTGGTAGGTCTAAAGAGATCTATTACTTCCTAATTATAACACATTATTTTTAACGTATTCCTCAAATTTAGGATATGATACGGGTTCAGTATGCATTTTTGGCATAATTATTGTCAAATAAGTATTATCTCTTGTTACAATGCTGGAAAATAGAGACTCTTTTTGATCTCTGAATATATTCTATTTTCGCGCATAAAGTGTAAAAATCAGAAAAATAGTAATTATTGTGGACCACACATATATCTACAATAAATATCTATTTAATTTCCAGGCTTTAGCTCATGAAATAAGGTATTTCCCAAATTTTTGAAGTTAGCTTACGCTATGACTATGTATAGAACCAATTGAAGGTTCTAAAAACTGAAAACGAGCTTCAGTGATAACAGTCCATGGTTAGATATTTTCGTTTTTTACGATCAGTCCGAGTTCCACGGATTAAATCTCTTAATATCCAATCCCATTCGTTCTCTTTATCAAGTGGAAATATTTCCCTAAAGTATGTTCTCAGGATTCTAATTGAATTTTCAGCAAATATTCTGGCCCATTTGGTAATTCTATAATCTTTTTTGTCTTTTTCATCGACAAGTTCAAGAACCGACCAAAAGAGTTTCCTGCTAATAATTAACGTCAATATGGGTATTTTTATGGCAATCTCCATTAGATATTCATTTTTAGTCTTTATTTTCCCTAAGCCATATTCACTTTTCATCTCTTTAAACAGGAGTTCAATATCCCACCTAAGAGAATACAGATCCGAAACTGTTTTGGCCTTATATTCTCTGGATAAATTTGTAAGATAAGTGTGGTAATCTTCTTTTTCCTCGTTGTATATGGCAATAAATCGTAATTCAAAAGGGATTAAATCTCTTTTTCCATTGGAATTTTGAACTGGATAATTCAAAGTTACATTTGCATCTATATCTCTGCCTTTGAGAATCTCCATTGCCTCAAATATTGTCTTACCGTAACATTTCTCCCTTAAATGCTCTGGAATATCAAAGCCCAATTCTTTAATTCTGGGTTTGGAGGTTTTTTTTACTCTGGAGATAAAGAAGCCTTCATTCTCCATTATATTAGCAAAAGTTTCATGCTTAAAAAAACCCCTATCTATTAGGAGGAGTTTGTCCTTAATCCAGGGACCAATCTCCAGAGTTTTATTGTCATTTGTATTTTCAGCTGATAATGTAACTTTAGCCGGTGAATTGGTAAGTTCACTGAAAAGACAGGCAATTTTAATTCTGGCAGCTTTAGAACGTGTTCTGGTTGCCGGATACTTCTCTGAAAAAGATGGATGAATTCTAACTATGCTATTGTCCTGAATCAGTAAATCTTTAAATTTCCTTAAATGACCATATAATTCAGCACTGGCTTCGGACATAGCCTTATTTAGACAGATATCAAGGCATTCATTGATGAAACTAAGGCAACTTTCATCAAAACGGTCGTAAAATGAGTTATACTCAATAGAATGATCCTTACCGGACAATGAGTTGTATATTCTGTTATACTTTACAATGGACGGCGTGTCCTGAGAAAATCTACCTAAAACCAGTGCAAATAAAAATGCAAATGGATCAGTTTTCCTTTCTCTGGTGATAAAACCTGTTCTGGTGGCCGCGCAATATATTTCCTCAACATTGAGGTATTTCTCAAGGATTTCCTTGATTTTAAGCCCTTCTTGCTCTAATTCAAGAGACATGAGCACTTTGCAGCTGGACTATATATAGTTTCCTAAAGCGCCGCAGGCCGCAAAAAAATGGCATGACTACGTAAAATCAGTTCCAGTATGAAGTGGCCCTAAAACTAAGACGTATGAATATGAATTCAAATTACAAATTCATTTTGTTTATCTGTATATCTCCCTTTAAACAAGAACTGCTATGTTTTCTCTTCATTGACATGTATTTCTGGAAATACAGGATATAGGATTTCCTGAAGTTCTCGGGCAGGTCAATATCCTGTTTGAAGGGTCAAACATACATATGTCATCAAGAGCTTCAAGAAAAGCGTTCTTGTCAAGTGATTTTTCCAAAATTCCTGTTAAAATGTATATTACGCCTGAATTGAACACCTGTTCCTAAGAGTCAGTTATCCATTTGGGTTATATCTGTATTGTTTGGAAAATGAGTATTATGCATAAACTGGGAAAATATGATAATAGCTATTATTCCAGTACAAATATTTGTCAGGGGGGTAATCAGACCATATTGTATCAATTACATTTTGTTTTACTTTAACTGTACTGACTTTGGATTCCCGTTCTGGATTTATTTTAGTGAATAATTCTTTTAGTTTAGGGCATTTTTTGAAATCTTTTTCGGAAATATTTATTACATTACTTTGGTTAATCTTAGAATAATTTGATTCCTCGATAAGGTCTAGATATCCATCATATTCAAGCCCTGTGATAGATAACAGGAAATAAACAATCAATGCGTACAGGCCGGAAAAGTACAATAATGTGATAATAATCACAGTGATAACTAGTGCTAAAATTTTTTTCTTCTCCATTTATGAAATCTCCTTATTCATTATTTACTGATAAATGCAAATTAAAAAAGTTTAATTTGTTGTGGGATGATATTCCAAATGCTCCTATTATTTACTATGTTGTTTCATATGTGTACACAGATATATATTTATACAAATGATGCAATGTTCCCCTTTACTGCACTTATTGCTCCTGCATTGTTATGTGCAATGTCTCCATGATAACTGGGTGATGAATATTCGTATGTCTGTTCAATAATTCCTAAATAAGTGGGTGTCATTACAGTTGTTTTGAAACCTCCATCATAAAATGTACATGCTTTTTCATGTGTTGCATTAAATATATGTCCTAACTCATGAATTATGCAATACACTCTTGCTTTGTATGATCCATCATATATGAAACCCCAAACAGGAACATTATCGGCTATCATCTGTGACCATAAGTAGCGACAATAATCTTCATATATTGTATTATAGTAAGAATACCCCCATGATAATCCCTGAGCCTGATCATATTGTCCAGTTGTGAGATCGTTTCCACCCAGGTAAATTGCTATGTCTGCATTTGCATCATTCAAATCAGATACAGGGTATATGTCCTTAAATAAGCATAACGGATCCGATGTTTTTCTGCTATCACCTGACAGTGCAACCCGTTTTGTTTCATTATCATCGTATGATGCAACATTTAGGAATACTCCTAAGTCTGCTCTTTGATATTGGTATGCCGCCTGGGAAATATAACTCTGTGCGGATGATACCCAGTTCGTTTCAAGTTCATAAAATTCCTGATCAGTTGCTATAAGAACATAAACAGATTCCCAACTTCTTGATGATTTAGATGTATCTGATAATATTGGTACATCTGCAGGAGAGCTATTATCTGGTAGCTTCATCTTTATCTGAGGCAATTTTTTAATCTCAGCTATTTCTGCTGTACTTGGTTGTATCATATCTTTTGAAGAGTAAACAGCGTGTAAAGGCATTGCTGTTTTCATACCATTCTCTCTGTTTTGAATAGGTGTTATGAATATAGTTTCATCTTTAAGTTGAATTGTTCCATGAACCAGAGATTTGTTCATACTTTCATCAAATGTTAACAATGCTATGGAGTTTTCCAGTCCTTTTATGTATCCTGAATATGAATCTATTCTGTCATCAATATCTTCAAAATCCATTTTTTCAAGGACTAGATTATATGTTTTGCCGTAGATTGAAATATTTAAGGAATTTGTTTTATCTGTTTCAACATCTGCTTTGCTGAACTGAACAATATCGTATCTAAGAACAGTCGAAGGAATGTTTAATTTTCCGTATTTATTTTCGAGAATATTGACACTCTTTTCAGAATCAACATTTGTTTTCACGTTAGTTGTAGTTCCAATTATCTCAAAAATTGCTTCTGAAGAATCTACGAATAACAAATCAGATTTTTTTTCCTCAGCACTAACAGCCGGAACGGCCATCGCCGCTAGCAGTGCTATTATCAATAAAGGGGTTAATGCCCGTATGATTTTTTCTGGTTTCATAATTTTCCTCTCATCTAACAGCAAACCATATCTCTAAATTTCCAAGTTCTTTTTTCTGGTAAGATTCCGGTTCACTAAGCAGAGGTTTTTCCCGCTTATATTTACGTCTTCTGACCAAATCGTCTAATTACTGATACCTAATTCGATGATTTGGTCAGAACAGCAATATATCATTAAATTATACCCGCATAGTGATGACAGGAAAATCATCATTTTTACTGTCAGCCTTTGTTACCTGCGGCATTTTTTATAATGCCTGTAACAGCGGAAAGTGCAATGGATAAAGCAGAGAACAATGAAATTATTGTGATCCCCTCGGTTGACAAGTACAATCCTGCAATATCGGACACAAAGGCACAAAATCAGATTTCAGAAGGGGAAATAATCAGTCATTCAAGATATATCTGGCCATTTACATCAAAGATTGATGTAACAAATGTCCTGGGATGAAAATTATGGGGATCTTGAACTTTATGTTTACAGGCCGGATGATACTTTAATTGGCATTATACAGATTTATATGACAGTTCAGAAAAGGACGGCCTGATTGATATTGATATTAAAACGTCCTCAGGCTTCCTTCCAATGGGGGACTGGAAACTCAACGTATATGGCAGGGAGGTATCCGGAGCATCTCTTGATTATTCACTAACTTAATGCCCTTAGTTTGGGAGAAATATATTTCATATTTTTGGCTCCTTGCTGAACTGTTTGGGTAATTATAATATATTTCACAGAGTCACTTATTTTTCATTAGGATTATGTAGCATTTTTTATTCAAATAATAAATTTTCTGAATTTTTGATTTATTTTGTGATTCAACCTATCAAATGTTACTCACTTACGGTAGCAGGATAAGAAAAATAATCATAGGTATCACTAACCACACAAGAAAAAAAATTATGATAAACGTTGCCATTGCCAGTATCAGGTTATTCCATGTTGCATATTTTTCTAAATTTTTTATCCCGGTTGTTTTTAAGGAAAAATTAGTTTCATGTTCATATTTTATAGAATTCCATATAATGTCACCTTTTAATGTATTATCTTCCTTCTTGTAGAAGCGTACAACAATAAGATGAGCAGCCAGGATATTTATAGAAATAATCACCCGTGCTGCGGATAAGCTTGTAAATAAATTTTTACCATTACTCAGTTCCTGTACTGTAACTGAGGAGTCCATAAATAAAAATCCAAAGAAAACAACTGACGAACCGGCAATGATTACAATTTTTTCAGGATGCCTGATTAAAAAATATGCAAGAAATGATGAAATCAGAAAATAACTGAATAATATAAGACCTGCATAAAGACCTTCCATCTTAATTCCAAAAAACCAGGCCTCCCAGTTTATTATAAACATAAAAAAATTGGTGATAGATGTGAATATAAGAATTCCAAGGAGACAATAGTAAAATACCTGATCCATGCCTTTTGCAGTCAGCTTCATTTTCATCACCTACTGCCTCTTTTATTTATCATTGGAAAATCAGTAATAATAATAGGTTTTTGTTGCCATATTCGAATTCCGGTTATCCAGACTCATAGCATGATTCCATACATTACTGATATAGATCCGGTAACCTACATTCCAGGATGTTGTTAATGCACCGTGTTGGCCAATAACAGTTCCATATGAATTTCCATTATCGTAGTCATTTCCAAATTCAATGTACCTGTGTCCATGATCATCTGGTTCTGTAATGAAAAATCCCTGAATATCATGAAGCGTACCATATACTTGCATCCTCAATTCATCATAGGAGATGTCAAGGGCAGTATTGGGAGCATCTTCATCCATAAATAGACATTCATAAAGATCCTTTCCTGTGTATGCAGTGTTTACTGATACAGATAATAGATCATTTTCGCCATTAACAATATATGGTATCCCGGCTCCATCAAGACCTGCACCCCCGTATATATCGTCTGATACCTGAACAAGGATTAGAGATAGTGGTAGTCGGCTTTGTTCTGTATGAGTTAATATTTTACCCTGACTTAATAACATGGGTTTAAAATTTTCATCTTTTACGCCCATTTTTTCCTTTAATTGTGCCCATGACACTTTATCCATATGCTCCTGAATGATAATTTTTTTAAGATCTTCTTTTTCATCTGTTGATAACTTCTGACCGGTTTTTTTCTCAAGTAAATCTATAATCTGATCCAGATTTTTCTGGTAAATACACATCAGTTTTTCTGAATAATCTCTGGGATTAAATGTTGTCTTAGCGAATCCATCTTTTGTAACAATGGTGGCCATTTTATTGACTATTTCATTGTTTATTGGTTCAAATAGATTGGTGATATCCTGATTACTATCAATTGGTTCAATAGCTTCCTCAGCACTAACAGCCGGAATAAACATCGCTGCTAGCAGTGCTATTATCAATAGCGGGTTTAAAGCCCGTATGATTTTTTCTGGTTTCATAATTTTCCTCTTATCTAACAGCAAACCATATCTCTAAATTTCCAGGTTCTTTTTTCTGGTAAGATTCGGGTTCACTAAGCAGAGGTTTTTTCCGCTTTTATTTACGTCTTCTGACCAAATCGTCTAATTACTGATACCTAATTCGATGATTTGGTCAGAACAGCAATATAGCATTAAATTATACCCGCATAGTGATGACAGGAAAATCATCATTTTTACCGGCAGCCTTTGTTACCTGCGGCATTTTTTATAATGCCTGTAAAAGCAGAAAGTGCGATGGAAAATACAGAGAAAAATGAGATTATTGTAATCCCTTCGGTTGACAAATATAATCCACTAATCTCAGGCACAAAGGCACAAAATCAGATTTCAGAAGGGGAAATAATAAGTCATTCCAGTTTTTCCTGATTTTGCTGTCAAAAGCCAGTAAAAAGCAGAGTTTGAAGAAGGCACTCCGCTTTCAGATATCCTGCTTGCCTGCGGGATTATTTCGAATACCGTAATTATTGAACTCAACGGCAGGATTATCCCGGAGGACGAGCCGGCAGAGGAAGCCGGTTATGATATTATAACCACTGCTTCGAGAGGGTGACCATTCATTTGGGTTTAAAAAATGGTTAGGAATTTCATTAGTTTTTTGCTCTCCTTTTGAAAATTCCCTGAATTTTTAGAGGATATAATATTACCTGTCGCTGATGTATGACTTCATAACGAAAAGAACCTCTTCATCTTTGTCTATTTCTTTCAGCAGATTGATCATTTTGACATCTGAATTATTTGTTCTGTATTTCCTTGGAAATGCACATTTTGTTTTCTTTACCGGAATCCCTGCTTTTTTCATCTCTTCAAAACAGTTCTTATACTTTATACGGCAGTTATTAAGTCCCAGTATTACATAATCTCCCCTTTCTTTTTCAAAAGAGATAATTCCCTCATCATAACAGCCGTAATGGCAGTTTAAACATAATTCCCAGTTTTCCTTAATCTGGGACGTATAGTAATTGTATTTTTCTTTAGGTGATTTTAGATAGTATGGAAAATCTGAAGAAAAATTAAAGATTTGCCATTCATTATCATATTCCCCAAAATACCGCTCCATAAATGCTTTAATAGAACTGTCTGAAACATCTGAATCAAAAATTAATGTGGGCACCCATGAACCATTTTTAAGAAATGACTGGCATGCGTCACTATACAGTGATGGTACGTAGTCCTCCGGACAGTCAGACTCAACTTTTTGATAATCCTGGCTATTGTTTTGGGATGGGGCATAATACGTTTCATCTATACATCCTGGTGATAATGTAATAATACAGAATATCATCCCAAATAATACAACATTTTTGAAAGATAATTTCATAATAGCGCCTTTATGGGTCTTCTAATAATTTGAATATATTATATTGTGACAATATAAATGTTATGTTACAAAAATGTAACTAACTTTTGTGACTCCTGTTAAGCTTTCCCAAAAAGTACATCCTGTGCTGGCAGGATTTCCTGGGTCAAATATGTGCAGGTATTTACTTCCTGAGCTATATTCGGCATAACCATCGCATGCGCGAACATGTCCGGGTATTGAAGATGTTATTACGTCAGAATTTTTAATATGGTTCTTAAAGTCCATCCAGTAGAAGCCTGCTGCAAAAACACGTTCAGCATTCATCTGGAGACCTTCGGGTGACCCTTCGTAATAGCTTAATTCTTTAGAGTTGATTACTCCTCCGGGAGTTGGAGGCACAGCTGAATGGTTCCAGGCATCCATTACATCAGCGATGTGAGTCATAGTATGGGACGTCCCGTACCAATAAGCAATCATTTTAGCAGAAGCGACTGCACACCATACTCCATTTATCTGAGGCACAAGATTTGCAGGGCCCCATAATTTTTTGTATGTATAAGATTTGGAGCTCTGAGAATTGTTATTGTCTACTGACTCAATTGCTAGATATTCTTTATTCCATTCATTAACTTTGGTTTTTATTTGTTCATTTGTGATACTATCATACAATGACCAAATCTCATTTTCACCAGAAGAAATAGAATATCTTTCTGGTACAATATACATTTCAGCTGCATCTATTATTATTTTCTTTCTCTCATTTTTATTGTTAATTATATCATACATTATTCCGATTTTTGGGTAATTATAGCAGACAATTTGTGGTTTTGGATGTTTTAAATCTTTAAAGTTTGATTTTATGATCTCTTCTGATTTTAATATGATGTCATGATAGTTTATGGTGTCTGGAGTTTCCTGAATCATAATTATTGTAGACCCAAGAACTTTGCTTCCTGCGGCTCTTATAAATCCCAATTTTTTCCCATCTTTTGTGATGTCATATTGGTGAAATAATATTGATCCATTTACATCATATATCAGCAGTGGCGAATTTGATAATATTTGTGAATCTTTGAATATTTCATTATCTAATGCTCCGGATGAAACAAAATCATCAAAGGTATTTTTTGCAATTAAATATGAGTCCTCAGAACTAACTGAATATTTTTCTATAGTTTCAACATCTATTGCACTAACAGCCGGAATAAACATCGCCGTTAGCAGTGCCATTAGCAATAGCAGGCTTAAAGCCCGTATGATTTTTTCTGGTTTCATAATTTTCCTCTCATCTAACAGCAAACCATATCTCTAAATTTCCAAGTTCTTTTTTCTGGTAAGATTCCGGTTCACTAAGCAGAGGTTTTTTCCGCTTTTATTTACGTCTTCTGACCAAATCGTCTAATTACTGATACCTAATTCGATGATTTGGTCAGAACAGCAATATAGCATTAAATTATACCCGCATAGTGATGACAGGAAAATCATCATTTTTACTGGCAGCCCTGTTACTTGCGGCATTTTTTATAATGCCTGTAACAGCGGAGAATGCAATGGAAAAAACAGAGAACAATGAGATTATTGTAATCCCCTCGTTTGACAAGTACAATCCTGCAATATCGGGCACAAAGGCACAAAATCAGATATCGGAGGGGGAAATAATAAGTCACTCCAGGTATGTCTGGCCGTTTACATCAAAGATTGATGTCACATTATCCTGGAATGAAAATTACGGAGATCTTGAACTCTATGTTTACAGATCGGATGACACCTTAATCGGGCATTATACAGATTTATATGACAGTTCATCAAAGGACGGCCTGATTGATATTGATATTAAGACATCTTCAGGTTTTCTTCCAATGGGCGACTGGAAACTCAACGTATATGGCAGGGAGGTATCCGGAGCATCTCTTGATTATTCACTGACCTGATGCTGCTGAATCAGGAGAAACATATTTTATCTCATTGTCTAAAATATATTTGTGAAACTTAAAGGTGTTGCAGTAGCCCTTTTTCTGATACTTGTATTTGTTTATATCAACCAGGCATCAATAGGTTCTAATATCGTTGTAACTCCAAGTGAAGAACCACGGGATCTTTCAGGGGAGGATGTTGTTTACGTTCTTGAATGGTGGGAAATCCCGTTAAAACATCACATTGTCTCATATATTGCTGTCAATGCCTCTATTTTAGTTCCTCTGGCAAATCTTATTGCAGTTCTGGGGGTTTTGTTTTTTGGGATCAGGCAGATAAAGAAGAAAAATTTGCTTGATAATGATAAAAGAGCCGGGATTTACAGGGAAATTCAGGAAAATCCCGGGATAAACCAGACTGAAATTGAAAATATTACAGGGATTAATCGCAGTTCTCTAAGACATCATCTAAATCTTCTTGAGGAGAACGGCAAAGTTATCTCTCAAAAAGTTTCAAAAAAGCGACATTATTTTGAAAATCACAATAGATTCAGCCCAAAAGATCGTATTGCAATTTCGATTCTAGATTACAGCAAAACCAAGGATGTTCTGAATTATATCGGGCAAAATCCTGGATGTACCCACAAAGATCTGGTGGGATTCACCGGACTTTCCGGCTCAGCAATATCATGGCACATCAGCAGGCTGAAGCTTGGAAATCTCATAAATGTTGAGAAAGTAAAAAATTTCAGTCACTATCGGGTAAATGCTGACGTAAAATCATTGGCTGATCAATTAGCTGAAGAATCTACTGAAGCATATGATAACTGAAATTGGGCTTGTTAAGAATACATTTTAAAATGAATATGATTGACTGCATATGTCCATGTGCGTATTGGTGGTTGGTGTTGGCAGATGTTAAACTCTGAATGTCATGGCACATCATTTAAGAAAAGATAAAACAGATATTACTTTAGCTACTTTAACTGCTTTAAAGACCCAGTTCTATCTTGCAACTTTGACAATTCTGGTATCTAAAAGGCTGTGGAAATATGAAAATTGAATCAATAAGGCTGAAGAACTTCAAGGCATTTCAGGATGCTGAGATGACAGACATTCCGGATTTCTGTATAATTGTTGGGGCTAACGGGAGCGGCAAAAGCACAATATTCAGCATATTTAAATTTTTAAAAGATGCACTCTCAGGCAATGTAAACTCAGCACTTGTAAAACTTGGAGGCAGCAGAGGATTTGAAGAAGTCCGCAGCAGAAATTCAAAAGGTCCGATAGAGATAGAAATTAAATTCAGGGAATCTCCAGAGAAGCCCCTTATAACTTATTTCCTCCGGATAAATGAGCGAAAAGGTCGGGCATATGTTGAAAATGAGATATTGAAATACCGCCGGGGCAGCAGAGGAAAACCCCTGAGCATTCTTGAATTTGCAGATGGTAAGGGTTACGCAGTAACAGAAATTTCTGATGATGTACAGGATAAAGTACCGAGTGAGACATCAGACATAAGCAAACTCCAAAGAGAAGAACAGAACTTAAAATCCAATGATATTCTGGCGATAAAGGGCCTGACTCAGTTTGAAAAATTTTCGGCTGTGGTTTTACTTGGAAATCTTATTGAAAACTGGCATACATCCGATTTTCATATAAACAGGGCACGGCATGAACAGGATGCCGGATATGCAGAACATCTCTCAACTGAAGGTGAAAATCTTTCGATTGTAATACAGTATCTGCACAGGGAATATCCTGAGACATTCGGAAGAATTATTGAACTGCTAAAGGACCGGGTCCCCGGCATAACAGATGTAGAATCAAAGACAACCGAAGAGGGGCGTGTCCTTCTGAAGTTTCAGGACGGATCTTTTGAAGATCCATTCCTTGCCCGTTATGTCTCTGACGGAACAATAAAGATGCTGGCATATCTCGTTCTCCTCTATGACCCACATCCACACCCTCTCTTATGTGTTGAAGAACCAGAAAATCAGCTGTATCCTAAACTGTTATGGGAACTTGCCGAAGAATTCAGGGACTATGCAAATCGCGGCGGGCAGGTGTTTGTATCTACCCACTCGCCCGACTTCCTCAATGCCGCCCTCCTTGATGAAGTGTACTGGCTTGAAAAATCAGATGGCTATACGAAAATAAAACGGGCAAAAGATGATGAACAGATAGCTGCCTACATGGAAGAAGGCGATCAGATGGGGTATCTCTGGAGAGAGGGCTTTTTTGGTGAGATCTGAATATGATCACAACTCTTGTCTTCTTTCTCGAAGAGCCATCAGCAAAAGAGATGCTTAAGGGGCTTCTTCCTTCAATGATTCCGGAATATATTCAGGTACGCTATGTGATATTTCAGGGGAAACAGGATTTAGAGAAGCAGATTGTAAAAAAACTCAGAGGCTGGAGAACTCCCGATACTTTTTTTGTAATTCTAAGGGATCAGGACAATGGCAACTGTATAGAGATCAAGGAAAATCTTATGAACAAATGCAGGGAAGCACACAGGGATAATACAATGGTGCGGATTGCGTGCACCGAACTTGAATCATTTTATCTTGGAGATCTAAAAGCGGTTGAAGATGGCCTTGGTATTCCCGGTATCGCTGAAAAGCAGAGCTTAATTAAATTTCAGAGTCCGGACAGCATTAATAAACCCTCCAAAGAACTCAGAAATATTACGAATGGCAAATATCAGAAGATCAGCGGTTCCAGAGCGATAGGGAAACATCTTAAATATGACAGTTCTAATCTCTCATACAGTTTCAATGTCCTCACAAGAGGAATTGATGGCATATTCAGTTAAAATACTCATGTTTTTAAAAATTCATATTATTTCAGGATAAGAATATTCTAATTTAAGGGCTTCCGGCGCAATTGTCTCATCATTGATGAGATAATTTATTGCCCGGAAGTGCAGTCCGTTAAATGGATAATATGTAATTAATTCTGTAAAACTTCATTCTTTCATATCATTCACTTATGGAGGTTAGGTAAAGCCGGAATCGGAGCCGAACCTAATCAAGGTTATATGTCCTTCTGAGCTTATCAGCCAATGGCTCATACCTGCTGTCAAGTCCAACAGCAATTTCCAGGCACTCTGCACTCTCATTAAACCTCTTCAGATTGCCGAGAGACTCAGCCTTTACGCAGTATGCCATCGGAAATTCAGGGTCGATCTCTATTGCCCTGTCATAATATTCAATTGCCTCTTCGTCCCCGAAAGGCGTTGCACTGCTCTGCATGCCTTTTAATGTCCATTCAAGCGGATTTTCCGGATTGGTGAGATACTTCTCAGGATTTTCTTTATACTCCTCTATCCACTGCAGATATGTCTCGTTGTCAACCTCAATATGTGTTCCGCCCGGAAAAATCCCGGGATTCTCAGTGCAGCCCGGAACTATGAGAAAAGCGGCAAGGAAGATCAGGGCCGGGATTATTTTGAAAACTGCTGTGCAGGAATATTTAATCATAAAAGCCCCACTTACGTCCCATCTTCTCGAAATACTTCTGGTGGTAGTCCTCTGCTTTCCAGAACTTATCAAGCGGCAGAACCTCGGTAACTATCGGCTCTTCAAACGCTTTCTTATCCTCAAGTTCTTTTATATACAGAAGAGCCTCCTCCTTTTGTTCATCATTCCGGTAAAATACAGCAGACCTGTACTGATCACCAACATCCGGCCCCTGCCTGTTTAATGTGGTCGGATCATGTACTGAGAAAAATATCTCTAACAATTCCCTGAATGTTATAATGTCAGAATCAAATGCAATCTGCACGGCTTCAGCATGGCCCGTATTTCCGGTGCACACAGTCGTATAATCCGGCTCTTCAGCATCCCCGCCGGTGTAACCGACTCTTGTAGCAATGACACCCTCTTTCTTCTGAAATGCTGCTTCAACCCCCCAGAAGCACCCTGCTGCAAATGTGGCATTATCTTTCTCCATAAAAACTGCTTTGTCCTAAACAGAAAAAAGGCTGTCGCTATCCTTTTGTGGTTCTGATATGAGATAAACTGCTCCGGTAAAAAAAAGGAAATAATTTTTATTATGTGTTTACATATGGGATGATTTTGAGATCAGCATATCATCAACACGGATGAGCAGTGATGCAGTCTCGGCAGCACTCTCAATTGCCTGCCTCTTGACACGCATTGGCTCAATTACACCCTCATCATACATATTGGTGATCTTTCCGGTGTACACATTAAGACCTGCATACTTCTCTCCTCTGGAATGTGCTGCCTTAAGGTCAACAAGAATATCAATAGGGTCAAGACCTGAGTTTTCTGCAAGTGTCTCAGGGATTGTCTCAAAGATATTGGAGAATGCCTCAACTGCAATCTGGATTCTTCCGCCTATTGTGGCGGCATATTCACGCAGTTTCAGGTACAGCTCAGTATCAATTGCAGCAGCACCTACGACATATTTACCGTCCTCAAGTGCATCCATAACAACTCTTGCTGCGTCATAGACTGCACGTTCAAGCTCATCAACGTAGATCTGGTTTGAACCTTTGATCAGAATTGTGACTGTGTGTCCGTTTGTGCATCCGGTGAACTTTGTCACCTTGATGTCCTTCATCTCCTCAACAGTTTCTGCATTTCCAAGAACTGCCTCTTCAAGATCATCAACACTGTTTACAATTGTACCTGAAAGGGCACGTGCAAAAGCCTTCATGTCTTTCTCAGGAACGTCCTGAATTGCAAGAATGCCGTGGTGTGCAAGATAGTACTGGACTGCATCTGCGATTCCCTTCTGGCAGAGAAGAACATTTGCACCGGCTGCGTGGACCTTGTCAGCCATTCCTTTAAGTGTCTCTCTCTCCTGTTCGGAGAACGCTTCAAGCTGCTTAGAGGATGTGATTTTGATCTTTGATTTTGTCTCTGTCTTGGCTATCTCAAGAGGCTTTAACAGAAGTGCAATCTTTGCATTATCAACCCTCTTTGGCATACCATCATCACAGCGTGTCTTGTCAATCAAAAATCCGGTGATGAGTTCTGCCGACTCAAGGCTGTCACCGATGACAGTCTTTATCCTTACATCGTCTTCGTCGACAGTGAACTTTCCGTTCTCTTCAGTTGCAACTTCACAGACTGCATCCACTACAATCTTTGTGATTGGTTCTTTCATTGACTCAATTGACTTTCCGGTTACAGCGGTTGCTGCAACTTTTGTTAAGAGATCAATGTCCTTTCCTCCTGCAACGATTGCATTCTCCTCAAGGATTTCAAGAGCCTTCTGCATTGCAAGTGTATATCCCTTTGCTATTATTGTAGGATGAATACTCTTTGCAATAAGTCTCTGTGCCTCATCCATCAGTGCGCCGATTAGAATTGATGCGGTTGTTGTACCGTCACCAACTTCATTGTCCTGTGTTTCAGCAACGGCGATAACCATCTTCGCAGCCGGATGCTCAACTGCAAGCTCATGGAGAATTGTTGCGCCGTCGTTTGTGATGACCACATCACCTGATGGTGATACAAGCATCTTGTCCATTCCGCGTGGACCAAGAGTTGTTCTTACTGCCTCAGCGATGGCCTTGCATGCCATGATGTTGGAGTTCTGTGCCTCCCTTCCTGATGTGACATCTACGTTGTCACGTAATATTACAATTGGTTGATTTCCTAACATATGCAGATACTCCTTTCTAAGATCTTCCATAAATGTAGAATTGTGGTTCTATATATAATTTCCGATGGGTTCCCGGCATATTCTTCCGCTCAGTAATATCTACCCGCCTCTCGGATCAGCCGGATTTATATTCAGATGTTCTATCATCCTCTCTTCCCTTCCGGAAGTTTTCCTTCATAATGAGACAATATACTGTGCCTTAAAAAAGATTCAGTGCTGTTTAAGGGCTTATATCGGTGAAAAAAAGATTATTCCTCTTTGAGGGCATTAAGGATCAGCCCAAGATCAATCCATATTATAAGCTCGGTCTTCTCCTCACCGTCAAGATCCGATCTCTCCTTAATGATCCCCCTGACATATGCCTCTTTTGAGAATGCAGAGTCCATTTTGTCAATGGTATTTTCATCTACCTGAATGACAGAGTGAACATTGTCAACGATGATTCCAAGATTTGAGCCTCCTGATTCATCTGACATAAGCACAATTATCTTCTGGTTTTCCCTGTCCTCATTCTCGGGAAGGGCGAGGATCTCATTGAGTTTAATTATGTTTGTAATTTCCCCCCTTAAATTGATGATTCCTGCAATATGCAGCGGCGCCCTTGGGACAGGCGTTATCGGCATCATCTCAACTATCTCTCTTGCCAGATGTATATCGAGTGCATACAGAGTACCCCCGATCTCAAAGACCACCACATCAATAATTGCCATAATTTCTCCTTAATTAAATCTTATTTATCCGTTTTTATCAGTCAATTCTCTCTATCATTACGAGTGATATCAAGGGAACTCCATCTACCTCTTTAATACCAAGTTTATTGAAGAGCACCAGAATCGCAACCGGATTTCCGCCGTGGCTTTTAATATATGAGACTGTTTCGGTCACAGTATTCCCGCTTGTGATGACATCATCGACAATGATGCAGTTCTTGTTTGCCACTTCAGCAAAACTGCTGTTGAGTGAGCCTGCCGGATGCTCTCCGGCTGCGTGTTTCTTCGGGTGAAACATCGTAAAGAGGCAGTTCTCCTCTGCTGCAATGAGAGTTGCAAGCGGAATTCCGGAATGCGCAATTCCTATTACAACTTCCGGCGGACAGTAATCTTCTCCATTATCATCTAAGGAGTAGTAATACCGTTTAATCATCATTAACGCGGAGTCTTTTAACATATCCGCATGTCCGCTTATTGCAGACCAGTCTATTAAAACGTCCTTTGGCGCTTCACTGCCTTTCTGCTGCGTTAAAAGCCAGGTGACGGTCTCTGCGGAGAGGCTCAGTTCATCTGCAATCTGGCTTGTGCTTCTTCCTTCAGAATGCAGCATCTTCGCTTTTCCGACAAGTTCTTCAAGGGATGACATAAGAATAGGATTTGTTTTCAATCATTTAAGCTTTCTTTTGATCTCTGATCCGCAGACATCACATATGCCCGAATCCCCGGCATACCTTCCACATCCGCTGCACCTGTATTTCCATTTTCTGAGTGCAGGTTTTCTCTGCTGGATTGGCTTTACCTCTATGCCGAGATACTGGGCGGTATTTGATACTGCAAAGTCATCGGTTGCAAGCTCAGCCTTCTTCTCTATCGCAAGTGCGATGACTTCAAGATCGGTCTCCGAGAGCACGGTTATATCCTTCGTCTTCTCCGCACCCGCCCTTGCGAGCGCAAGAGACTCTGCCGAAGGTGATTCCACCGATACCATGCACTGACTTAGTGTCTCAAAACGGCATTTTGACCTGAAATCCTTAAGTTCTGAGAGCACCGACGGAGGTATCAGTGCCTTCTCACTGAGCGGGATATCGGTAAAAAAGAATGATGAGTCAAGAATTATCATAATATTTTCTGATTCCGGATATTTTCTTTATTTTTTCGTATTTCGCCGTTTTCATCTCTATACCTGCCTCTCCTTCCGGCTTAATTCCCTGAATTATCCTATTTTATCTCCGGAGTGCATCAGCTATGCACTGGGCAGCTGAGATAACACTTGATGCCGACTCAATCGTATCGGCTGATACAACTGATTTAAGCCCGGAGGAACAGAGTTTTGAGTAGCCGCCCTTTGCAAAGACACCGTGGACGCATGCCGCATGGACACCTGCTGCCCCCTGTGCCATAAGCATTGAAGCCGCGTTTGCAAGTGTGCCGCCTGTTGCGATGATGTCATCAACAAATACAACTTCCCTTCCCTTCGCTTCAATGGTCTTTGGTTCGATCCTTACCTCGGTGCCGGAGAGCCTTGTCTTTACGAGATGGTCACTGTCCCATCCGTTCCCGTCAGCAACTGCCTTTGCAAACTCGGCTGCACCACCGTCCGGTCCAAGGACAAGGGGATTTTCAAGGCCGAGTTCTTTAATGTACCTGCCCATATACGGTGCGAGTGAGAGGTTTTCGGCATCTGTATTAAAGAAATCAAGGACTGACTCTTCGTGGATATTGATTGTATAAATCTTTGAAACATTACGTGACAGTGCGCCTGCAATTGCCCGGCTGCTGATGGGTTCGCCGTCATGAAACTTCTTGTCCTGCCGTGCATATCCCATATACGGAATAACAAGGGTGATTTTTGCCCTCTCGCAGGCATCTATCAGGAGCAGGAGCTGAACAAAAGAGTCGCTGTCAACAATGCTTCCGATTATGGTTATCTCATCGCCAATGCCCTCTGCCCTCAGAAAAAGTTCTCCGTCAGGGAATTTTCGAAACTCAACCGGCAGCAGCTCCGCACCTAAAATCCCGGCTGTTTTTGCCGCGAGAACCTGTGATTTTTCATTTCCGATTATCTTCATTTCAATTACCTGTTCTAGAAAGTACTTAAACTATCACAAAGAATCATTTAAGAACTATCGCTTATGTGAGGTTAACCAGTTAATGGAAAAAGACGATAAAATAAATCCCAATATTGATAATGTCTCTCCTGAGGTCAATATTCAGGGTGGTGCAGGGGAATCTTTGTCACCTGACGAAACCACGGGGAGCATAAATCAGGATAATAACAAGACAATAACAGACAATCCAAATGTATCAGTTGTAGGTTCTGAAGAAATTACGGAGGAGAAGAAAGAAGAGCCGAAGATTAAGCCGGAGGATATTGAGCTTGAAAGCCTCCATTCATCTTCCGAGATTGAGGTGCCCGAAAAGCTCATCGACCAGGTTATAGGTCAGGAGCATGCAGTAGAGGTCATAAAGAAGGCCGCCATCCAGAGGCGTCATGTTATGATGATCGGAACCCCCGGTACCGGCAAATCAATGCTTGCAAAGGCAATGGCCGAACTTCTTCCGAAAGAGGAGATGCAGGATATACTCGTATATCCGAACTCCGAAGACTCTAATAACCCGATAATCAGGTCCGTAAAAGCCGGCAGAGGCAAGGAGATAGTCGCTGCCCACAAAGCAGAGGCGAAGAAGAGGGCGCAGACGAGAAATACCCTTATAATGATTCTTATATTCGGAATCATGGGCTATGCGATAATTACCGGACAGCTCCTTATGGGTATCATCGGAGCTGCCTTCATATTCATGGCACTCCAGTACTCAAGGCCGAAAGAAGAGGCAATGGTGCCAAAACTTCTCGTCTCCAACACACCTGACAGCACAGCACCATACATTGACGGAACAGGATCACATGCCGGCGCACTCCTCGGAGATGTCAGGCACGATCCGTTCCAGTCCGGAGGACTTGAGACACCGGCACATGACCGTGTTGAAGCCGGAGCAATTCACAAGTCCAACAAGGGTGTACTTTTCGTAGATGAGATCAATACACTGACCCCACATTCACAGCAGAATCTGCTTACAGCACTTCAGGAAGGGGAGTTCTCAATCACCGGACAGAGTGAGCGTTCAAGCGGTGCAATGGTCAAGACCGAACCTGTGCCATGCCGTTTCATAATGATAGCAGCCGGAAATCTGGATGCTATGGAGGGCATGCACCCGGCACTGCGTTCAAGGATCAGGGGATATGGTTATGAGGTCTATATGCAGGACACCATGCCTGATACACCTGAGAACCAGAAGAAGTTCATAACATTCGTTGCCCAGGAAGTCAAAAATGATGGCAAGATTCCTCCGTTTGACAGGTCTGCCATTGAGGAAATTATGAGGGAGGCCAGAAGGAGAAGCAACCGCAAGGGTCATCTGACGCTCAAGCTGCGTGACATCGGCGGTCTTATCAGGGTCTCCGGCGATATGGCAAGGCAGGATAATTCAGAGATAACAACAGCTGAGCATGTCTTAAGGGCAAAGGAGATTGCAAAGTCTGTAGAGGATCAGATCTCCGATGAATACACCAGAAGAAGCCGCGAATATGACCTGACAATCGTTGAAGGAACTTCGGTCGGCAGGGTCAACGGCCTTGCAGTCGTTGGCCACGACTCAGGACAGGTGCTCCCGATAATGGCTGAGGCAACCCCGACACAGGGTGCAACAGGCAATGTTATCGCAACCGGACTTTTAAAGGAGATTGCACAGGAGTCTATTAAAAACGTCAGTGCAATCCTGAAGAAGTTTACCGGAAAGGACATCCGGAATATGGATATTCATATCCAGTTTATCGGCACTTACAACGGTGTTGAGGGCGATTCCGCTTCAATCAGTGTTGCAACCGCTGTCATCAGCGCAATTGAGGGTATACCTGTAAGACAGGATGTTGCAATGACTGGTTCTCTCTCTGTAAGGGGCAATGTCCTGCCTATAGGCGGCGCAACCTACAAGATTGAGGCCGCGGCAAAGGCTGGTATAAAGACGGTCATAATTCCGGAATCAAACCTTGATGATGTCCTGATAGAGGACAGATACAGGGATATGGTAGAGATAATTCCGGTCAGCACAATAGAAGAGGTGCTTGAAATCGCTCTTGTGCCTGAGAGGAAGGAGGACTTCATGGAGAAACTGCATAAACTTGCAAATATGAAGCCTTCTGAATTCATCGAGTCTATCTCCGGCAATCTCACCTCTTCAACCGGACTCTGAATAAATTTCAACCAATTTTTTTATTTTTTAATGTTACAGGTGGTCCTGAATGGAAGAACCAAGATATTATGATATAAGGCACACTGCCGGCACTTCCACGCACATTGATATTGACAACGGCGTGGTTGAATCTGCGGGAACATCGTTTTTTGATACCGCAATTCTCCGGGTGCTTGGCATTCACGGGTGGGGGATTGTAACTATTGACAATTACAGTGCAAAGAGCAGAAAGGAGAAGGATGAATACATCAGTCAGGCTCTCCGTCACGCGATGGTGACTGTGGAGGATGTAGAACTCGGTGATGTGAAATCCGGAATTCTGCCAATGCCTGCGATGAAGGAGAACCCTTTATCTGTCCCTCTGGAGGAGAAATGTTCCCTCCTCTCTGCAATAGAGTCGGAGGCCAGAAAGATCGATGGTATTGTAAGCACCCGTGCCGGGTATTCCGAAGGGTCGGGCACTGTCTCATTTGAGAACTCTTCCGGTGCTGAATTTTCATACAGCATATGCCGTTCGGGATACTCTATATCGGCGGTTGCAGGGCGAAACGGTGTGATGCAGGCCGCAAGGGAGAGTGAGCATACAATCTCCGGCCTAAACCTCAGACATAAGGAGAATATGGGCACAAAGGCGGCTGAGAGGGCAGTTGCTCTTCTTGATGCCTCTCCGGCAAAGGGCGGAAAAATGAACGCTGTTCTTGACCCGCAGCTTGCAGGCGTATTTGCTCATGAGGCTATCGGCCACGCAAGTGAGGGCGACCTTGTAAAAGAGGGTATCTCGGTCATTAAGGGAATGATTGGCGAAAAGATCGGCAGTCCGAACCTGACTGTTGTCGATGATCCCACTCTGCATGAATTTGGTTTTATGCCGGTAGATTCCGAGGGTGTTCTTCCGGTCAGGACAGAAATTATCAAAAGCGGCGTTTTAAGTGCATATCTTCACAACCGTCAGACTCTTGCTGTTGTAGGTGACGGCGATGCCGGGCATGCAAGGGGGCAGTCAGGCGAGGTTCCGCTTGTCCGGATGAGCAACACATACATAGAGAACGGCGATTCCTCGTATGATGAGATAATTTCAGAGTGCAGAAACGGAATACTTCTGAAAGGCTCACGCGGCGGTCAGGTCGATCCCGGAAGGGGAGTCTTCCAGTTCAATGCGGAATACGGCTATGTGATAGAGAACGGGGAATTATCAGGGATGGTCAGGGACGTCTCACTTTCGGGAGACATCTTAAAGACCATGCATAATATAGGTCTCTGCGGCAATGACAAAAAAATGACACCCGGATACTGTGGCAAGGGTGGGCAGAGCGTACCTGTTACAGATGGTTCTCCGCATATTCTGCTTAATGATGCTGTGGTAGGTGGTTGCGGTGAATGAAGAAAAAATAAGAGAGATCTCTGATCTTATCATAAGGGAAGGGCGGAAATGTGCTGATGAGGTTGAGATCTTCTTAGCCGGCGGCAGTGGTGTTGAGGCACAGCTTAAGGGTGATTTAATTGGCGAGGCCGGGGGGTCAGAGTCATTCGGTATCGGCATCAGGCTGATTAAAGATGGAAAGATTGGCTCCTCCACGACAGGCAACCCTGACAGATGGCAGGAATGCCTTGCAGCCGCTGAGGCGAGCGCAAAACTTGCGACAGGACAGAAGTGGGAAGGCCTTCCCTCTCCTGTACCTCTAAGCGATATAGATCTGGATATTTTTGACAGCTCCTTAGATCCCGATATTTCGGTTGCGTCATCCTTTATTGAGGAGATGAAAGAGGGTGCCTCGGAGTTTGATGTCAATATCGCCGGCGGAGGTTCTTCTCTTGGAACGGGCTACTCTGTAATCTTAAATTCTGAAGGTGTATTTTATGCCCGGGAAAAGAGCCGCGTTTCTGTCTCCCTTGAGGCAATATCAGGTACATCCACCGGTTATGAATTTGACTCGGCCTGTTTTACAGACAGGATTGACGCAAAGGAGACCGGAAAACAGGCTGCATTTCTTGCCGCCCATTCAGTAAATGCTGAGGAGATTGAATCGGGGCAGTATGATATAATCTTCTCACCTATAGCATTCAGCCAGCTGCTGGGCTCCATACTTCTGCCCTCATTTTCCGGCAGAAACGTCCATTCCAACAGGTCCTTCCTTGCCGGAAAGCTTGGTGAGCAGGTCTTTGATGAATGCCTCTGTGTCTATGACGATCCGATGGACGGCCAGGGGAGCACACTGCTTGATGCAGAGGGTGTTCCGACCCGTAAAATTGATTTTATTGAAAATGGTGTCCTGAAATCCTTTGCATATGATTTAAAGACTGCATACAGATATGGTGAAGAGTCTACCGGAAGTGCAAAGAGGGGCGGCGCCGGGGGACTGCCGTCAATCGGGATGCATAATCTGCATGTTGACGGTGAGAGAAGCAATATCTTCGATGAAAAAGCGCTCTATGTCCATGATGTCGTAGGTGCACACACTGCAAATACAATTACCGGTGACTTTTCACTTGAACTGTCAAATACGTCATGGATGGAATCAGGAGAGTATGGCACTGCTGTACGGTCGGCTATGGTATCCGGTAATTTCTTTGAGATGATGAAGAATATTGCGGGACTTTCAGAGTCTTCAAGAGAGATTGGCTCATCAAAACTTCCGTCGGTGAGGTTTAATACTATACGAATAATTGGTAAGTAACTATGACAGGAGTGAAATCATGATTGGAACAATAATTACAATTCTGATCGCAGTCGGGATTGTATTTTTCATATGGTATATGCTGAAAAATGTCACAACCCTGATAATCAATTCGATTGTCGGTATAATTACTCTGATAGTTGTAAGTCAGTTTGGAATTTTGGGTATGGAGACCTTTAAGGTTACATGGGCATCCGTCATAATCTGTGCTATAGGCGGACTTCCGGGTGCGATACTCTTAATTCTCCTCAATGCAGTTGGAATTGCTGTATAGTTGACAATAAGTTATCTGATAATTTATTGATTCTATCTTTTTTTGCTTGTTCTGCCTGTTCTGGTGATATTTGCATATTGGTTCATGCAGGCTGATATTTCCCGATATTTGCATATTGGTTCATGCAGGCTGATATTTCCCGATATTCAATGAAAACGGATATGTTGATATAGGTGATGTCTCTAGGGTCTCATTTATGGTTGCCGGAAAGGTCCCCGAAATCTTGCCTGAGGCTGATTTCAATGGCAATGGTTGTGTTGATGTCGGAGACTCTGCAAAGATAGCCTGGTACTTCGTTAAAAAGATTAACCAACTCTGAAAAATACTGTTTTTACAGTGCAAAGTTAGATTTTTTATAGATATAATGTCTGGAAACGATTATTAAGGCTTTATACCTGAGATTTCCTGTGAGTATGAGATTGTTATATTCTCACCTGAATTCATCCAGGGGTATTCCGGTGTCTTCTGAAATTTTGTTAAGGATTTTTGGATGTATTATTTTACCCGAATGTATTGGAACAGTAATTCTGATCCCATCCGGGTTTTTGTATATTCTGTGACTCCCGCTCTGCCTGACAGGTACATATCCATGCTTTTTGAGTGTTCCGGATACTTTAGCTGCATCAACACGTGGGGTTCTGCCCATGGTGTCACCCGGGAATTTCTACGGTTGTCAGGCTAATGTGATGTATTTTTGGAATTTCCTGCCCGGATTTTATGATATCTTCAAGATGAAGTATAATGGCATCTTCAATATTTATGAGTACTTCCTCATAAGTGTCGCCCTGAGCATAGCATCCCTGAATTGCGGGTACATGGGCAAAGTAACCGTCTTCGTCCTTTTCAATTATGACACTGTACTGAGTCATCGTTAATTTTTATATTAACGTATCAGATTATATTATTTTGGTATCTGCTCTCTTCCGGATTTTCACGGGATAAAATAATTTTCAGTGTCTGCCCAAAAATAACAAAAATCAGAGTGATCAGAATATCCCGGCCTCTGAATATACATTCACTTTATCTTCCATTATCTCGTAAGGTTTGATCTCCCTTGAATGGTTTGAGCGCCTCATCTTTACCACTTCAACTGCTGTATGGACCTCTGAGAGATCAGACGGGCGTATGTATCTGAGAATTACAACGGCGTCTGCGAGATATTCAACAAGGCCATACTTGCTTGAGAAGAAATCACCTTTTTCAGACTCCGTTGTCATTACATAAGTGCATTCCATCTTTCTCAGCAGTTCAAACAGCCTGAACATCTCTTTTCTTCTGAGTGCTTCGTCATCAAAGAGTCCTTCAAAGAGAGATATAGGATCAATTACGACTCTTTTTGCATTGACGCTCTTTATAAGGTCAGGAAGTTCGTTCTTTATGCTGTTTATGGATATATTGAAGTCAGTCGGGTCAAGTTTGAGGACGAAGAATGATTTGTCCTTATATGGTTCGATGTCATAACCCCGGTCATCAATCTTCTCGTATATTATATCGGCATCCTCTTCAAGACTGATAAATACTCCCGGTTCATCATTTTTAAGACCTTCATAGAGAAATTCAAGGGCAAATGTTGTCTTACCTGTACCATATGTCCCGATTATGGTGCATATGCTCTCTTTAATTATTCCTCCGCCCATCATCTCGTCAAGGCCGGGAATTCCCATAAATATTCTCTCTTTTTTCATATGACTACCCTGATATTGCTGACTTCAAAACCTGCCTCAGGTGAGATCTTTACCCCGAACTTTACAAGGTCATTCTCTTCAAGGTGGGGCATAACTCCGGCAAACTTCTCAAAGAACATAATCCTCTGGCGTTTCCTGCCTGAACTCTCTTCCCATGAGAAGTTTACAAGTGCATCGCAGCAGTCTGCTATCTCCATGAACTTCTGTTCCGGAAGTATGCCTTCTGATATCAGGATCATAATTGTAGAATTCCACTTCTTTGAAATTCTCTGTAGCCCTCTTAAAAATCCGACAATCTCCTTCCATCCGTTGGGGTCGCTAAATCCCGTTGCGACATCAGATATTGAATCTATTATTATGAGGCTTTTATCCGGCAGTTCGTTAAGTTTTGCGGCAAGTGCACCTATGAGGCTGTCATCGCTCGATTTTTTCTGGAACCTCTCAAGTATTGTTGAATCGGAGTACCATCCGGTTGGCACTATCGTTGATTCAAAGTATATCTCGGAAAGGTCTATAAACCTGACATTTTCCTCTATTCCCACGATCAGATCTTTCTTAAATGAGAGTGAAATCTCTTTTAGAATTGATGATGAAAGCCTTGTGAATGTAATATATGCTATCTCTCCCGGAAGAATTGTGTTCTCCCTAATCTGGCCGGATTTTTTCATGTTTGCAAGGAATATTATAGAACTGTACACAAATTCCCTGTTCCCTGACCCCTGGGTGCCTGAAAGAAGAACTACTGACCCCGGGGGAATGCCGCCGTCCAGTACCGGGTCAAGTGAGGAAATTCCGGTTGGCATTCTCTCTGCCGTAACCTCTTCCATAATAATTAACTAATAGGTGGTTTTTTATCTAAATATTGTGTTTGTAGATCAGAGGTAAGTTGATGCATGGTGCGGGCCTTAAAGGTACAATCCGCGGAAAAATTCGTATGAATGTATCTGTTTTTATCCGGGTCAATAAAATAGATTATATACCAGTTAATTGCAATTGAAGTTATCAGATAAGCCTGCAATATCATATATTAATATTATTTCATAGTCAGAGGAGAAGGTGTAAGGTTTTGGCATTTAAGTGGTTTGGGAAGAATAAAGGGGATAAAGAGAATTCTGTACGGAAAGAGGATGATATTGAACTACATGATCTTTTAAACCGGACGTCCGGCGAAGCATACGGGAAAGAGACCCGGGGTTTTGGCCCGGATAATTCAGAAGGCATAACAGAACCGGTGGATTATGGTCCGCCGGAATCCACAGAAGAGGGTGAGAAGGCCGGAGTTCCTGAAGGGGCAGAGAATCCTGAAATGTTTGAGTTTCATAATCTGTCAGACTCTGCCGTTTCTGATGGCAGCGGTCAAACCGCTCCTTCTCCTTCGCCCTCAGCTGCCGGGCCTTTATGGCCTGTAATCTCCCGCAGACCTGAAAGTTCTGCTGTGTCTTCCGGAAATCCTGCCGGTGCAGATAATGATTATTCTGAAGTATCTTCCGGCTCTCCTGAAATCTCTTCATTTTCAGAAATCCCGGAGAACGATGCTGAGACGTCACCTGGATTTTCAGCCGTTTCTTCAGCTGATTCTTCTGATTCCCCTTCTTCAGAAGCTCTCTCTGCCTCTCCTAAGACTTCAGAACCTGCTTCTTCAGAACCTTCGCCTGAATCTCCTGTGGATGACAGCGGTGGTGCTGCCCCTGTGCTCCCGGCTGACGGTGATACTTCCCCTGTAATCTCTTCAGAAGCTCTCTCTGCCTCTCCTAAGACTTCAGAACCTGCTTCTTCAGAACCTTCGCCTGAATCTCCTGTGGATGACAGCGGTGGTGCTGCCCCTGTGCTCCCGGCTGACGGTGATACTTCCCCTGAAATTTCTTCAGAAGCTCTCTCTGTCTCCCCTGAGACTTCAGAACCTGCTTCTCCAGAACCTTCGCCTGAACCTCCTGCGGATGACAGCGGTGATGCTGCCCCTGTGCTCCCGGCTGACGGTGATACTTCCCCTGAAATTCCCCCCGAAATCTCTCCAGAAGCTCTCTCTGTCTCCCCTGAGACTTCCGGTAATGGTGGCAGTCTTTTGGATGATGCGGATGAAGCACCTTCTGAAGAGCCGGCAGGTACTTTATCAGAGTCCCGGTCAGAAGAGATTACTCCGGTTATAAGGGATGAAAATCCCGCTGAGGCTGCTGTATTTATTCCGGGCGGCAGCACTGCCCCTTTAATTCCTGAAATTGAACCTGAAGATTCGGGCATGGGACCGGGCAATGATAAAGGGAAGAAAAAATCGTTTGGAGGACTTTTTGGCAGAAAAAAGAGACCTGATAAAAAAGACTCCCTTCTCAATACCCTGAACGGTGAAATACCGGTAAAGAAAGGCTTACTGTCCGGATTTAGCGTCAAAAAAAGAGAGCCTGTAAGATTTTACCACCCTGAGACTGACGAAACTCTTCTCGATGCCAAAATTCCGGACGGCTACGAAGAAGTTGAGAGCTACTGGATAGAGGAGGGAGCAACAAAGGTTATCATCGGAAAAAATGTAGTGTCCGGCTTAAATGAATATCTTCTCTTTGAACCCGCGCTTACAGAGTTTGAGCACGAACTTGCAGAAAGGCTTTATGAGGATATGCGAGACGTGCTTATTCTTACGGATGAAGATCTCCTGAAGGACAGAAAGGAAGTTCTTATGGAGAAGATGGCAGATCTTCTGAAGGAATACCATGTTTCCCTTGAGGACAATTCTCTCTTTAAACTCCAGTACTACCTGATCAGGAATTTCCTCGGCTGGTCAAAGCTTGAACCTCTTATAAAAGATCCAAACATTGAGGACATATCCTGTGACGGTGCCGATATTCCGATCTTCCTCTATCACAGGAGGTACCACAATGTGAAGACAAACCTGAAGTTTGAGGAGGAGATGCTGTACTCACTTGCAATCACCCTTGCCCAGAGGTCTGGCAAGCACATATCGGTATCTCAGCCCATGCTTGATGCTACAATGCCGGACGGCTCCAGACTTCAGCTGACACTTGGGAAAGAGGTTACAAGCCGGGGTACATCTTTTACAATCAGAAAGTTCAGGGAGGAGCCTTTCACCCCGGTTGAACTGATTGAACTCAATACTTTCAGCATAGATGAACTGGTATATTTCTGGCTTGGTATTGAGAACAACAAAAGTCTTCTCTTTGTCGGTGGCACAGCAAGCGGAAAGACAACCTCACTCAATGCCGTATCCCTCTTCATTCCTCCGATTGCGAAGGTCGTCAGCATTGAGGATACAAGGGAGATTACTCTCTTTCATGACAACTGGATCGCAAGCGTCACCAGAGAGTCCGTAAGTGAGTCAAACGCTTCAAAGATTGATATGTTTGACCTATTAAAAGCCGCAATGAGACAAAGGCCGGAATACATCCTTGTCGGTGAAGTGAGGGGTATGGAGGCCCAAACGCTCTTTCAGGCGATGAATACCGGACATACAACCTTTTCGACACTTCACGCAAACAATGTCGATGCTGCCATACACAGGCTTGAGAATCCTCCTTTAAATGTTCCGAGAAATATGGTTCAGGCGCTTGATATTGTGAGTATCCAGTCACTCATCTACAGGGGGCAGGACAGGGTGAGACGTTCGATGGAGATCGTTGAAATTATAGGAATAGATCCTTCAACAGGAAGTATGAGGGTCAATACCGTCTTTGAATATGATCCCATCTCAGACCGCCATAGCTATAAGGGAAGATCACAGGTTTACTCAAATATAATGGAGATACGTGGGTGGAGCAATCAGGAGATGTCTGAAGAGGTTGAGAAAAGGATGAAGATACTTGATGCCATGCATGACCAGGGTATGAGGGACTATATCTCATTTACACGGGTTGTGCAGTCCTATGCGATAAATCCGGGAAAAGTTCTTGAAAATCTCGATGACCTTAAGAAGGCACTGATATGATAATTGACAGGTATGTTGACCGGAAAATCTCACGGAATAAGGATGCCTATCTCACACTTCATGGCGATCTGGTGTCATCCAGGAGCGGTATTACTCTGCACCGGTTCCTCAGTTATGCAATAATCATATCACTCTGTGCCGGGCTGGCGCTTGGTGTTGCAGGATATCTGGTCTCTTCCCTTTTTTTTATTCCGGGATTTCAGCTTCAGATATACAATGTTTTTAACCTACCCACCCCTGATTATTCATTTGTAGGTAATATGCGCCTGTATGTAGGAATATTTGCATTTCTGGTAGCTTTTGTTATCGGGACATTTTTTTCGTATTTTATCATGCTGATTTTTCCCGGAATGCAGAAGAATGCACGTGCCACCAAGATCAATCTCACACTGCACAACGCGGTCTCATATCTTTATGCTATGAGGAGAGGCGGGGCAGAACTCCTCACAATTTTTAAATCAATATCTGACAATGCTGACATTTACGGTGAAGTTGCAATTGAATTCAGACAGGTTGTAAGGGATGCCGAGTATTTTGGCCTTGATATCCTTGCAGCTCTCAGAAACCTGAGCCTTACGACCCCCTCTGAGAAGTTTAAGGATTTCCTTGAGGATCTGATTTCGGTGATAAACAGCGGAGGCAATGTTTCCACCTATCTTGAGACCCGTGTTCGTCTCTATCAGGATGAGGCAAGGTTTGAGCAGAAGCAGTTTCTCTCACTGCTCCAGATGGTGGCTGAGAGTTATGTGACCGTTTTTGTGGCAGGCCCTCTCTTTCTGATAATTATTATGGTTGTGATGGGTATGGTCGGCAGTTCTGCTACCCTTCAGCTTACTGCAATAACCTATCTTCTTCTTCCTATAGGCGCGGTCATGTTCATGCTCTTTCTGGATATGGTCAGTATAAAGGATGAAAAGGTTGAGAGGTACGAGAAAGCGACCGAACTGAAGGAATTTTCTGATGTTGCAATTGTCAGGATTCCCGGCGGTGAAGAGGAGAAATTTAAGGACCTTGAAAAATATGAACGGTCAAGGAAAATTAAGGAATTCTTAAAAGACCCTCTGAAATGGTTTGAAGATCGGGCGGAGCGCATCCTTTATGTAACAGTTCCTATTGCAGCAGTTTATCTGCTTTTACTCTTCCTGAATACCCCGCATTATTCTGATTCTGAGATATATTACGCAGTCATTGACGATCACCTGATCATTGCGCTTCTGATTGTTCTGCTGCCATATGCGATATTTGTCGAACTGTGGAGGAAGAGGGTCAGGAGCATTGAGGGGAGCACCCCGGATTTCCTTGACAGACTTGCCGGAATCAACCGTGTGGGAATGACGATTGCCGGAGCAATCGGGATTCTTGTCAGGGCCAATCTTGGTCTTATCTCATATGAGATTAAGAGAATCAAGAGGGATATAGACTGGGGAGCAAGTGTAAATGATGCCCTTTACAGGTTTGAGAAGAGGATTAAGACTGCAACCATTGCAAGAACGGTTACTCTGATAACAAAGGCAAGTGAGATGAGCGGGGACATCGGGGAGGTGTTAAACATTGCATCCAGCGATGCCAGAATGACTGAGACTCTGAAAAAAGAGAGGAACGGAGAGATGTTCATCTATACGGTCATCATATATCTGGCATTCTTCGTCTTTGTCTTTGTAGTATCAGTTCTGAATACAAATTTCCTCTCCATTATCGAAAATATGGCTGAAACCGGTGCATCGGGCGCTTCTGTTGGAGCATCCGGCGGTGCTTTTTCCCAGACATCCACAATGGCAGTCGACTCATTCAGGAGGCTTATGTACCATACATGCCTGATACAGGCCTTCTTCTCCGGACTTATAGCCGGACAGATGGGTGAAGGGTCTGTTAAGGCCGGAATTAAGCATGTTGTTATTCTCCTGCTGGTTGCGCTTATAATATTCAATCTATTCATCTGATTTTTTAAAATTTTCTGCCTGCAATATTTCTGTGCCTGTGAATGCCGGAGGGCTTAAGAAATATTGTCACACTCAAAACGACTATATACCATTTTTTGCAATAGTAACGTAGATATCTTCTAAGTTCTGCTTTCTTATTGACGGCAGTCTGGTTTGTGTTTGTGATGCGGGAGAATTCTGAAGCTTTTACAGGCCTTGAGGCCGCAATAGTCCTGATTGCATTCGTAGTTGTGGCTTCGGTCTTTTCATTTGCCGTAATCGGGGCAGGCTATTTTACAACTCAGACTACAGAGAGGGTGCTGTACTCCACTATTTCGCAGACCGGTTCCACTCCTGTTCTTCTCGGCAGTGTACACGGGATTAAAAAGGAGGGTGTTGACGGAATAGGTGCAATCCGGTTTAATGTCGGAATATCTTCCGGTAATAATCCCATCTCTTTTGAGAATATGGTTCTGCTTTACAGTACCTCTGAATATCTGAGAACATATGATCAGAATGTCCCTTTTTATGACAGTACTATGATAGATGAAGGATACTGGGGGATTATTGATATTAAACCCGCAACCGCAGCGGGGGACACATATCTTGAGGCTAATGAGGTTTATACTGTCTATCTCAATCTGACTGACGGTGAGGAACTTGAACCCGGGCAGGACTTCAGAATTGAGATGAATTCCCCTAAAACCACGACATTTATCATTCACAGGAGTGCCCCCTGGGGAATTGACAATATAAATGTCCTTTCATAATGGATATATCCGGATTATTCCGGAGGATTTTTTCTTTTGAATATGAATGACAGTCTGAATTCCGGTGAAATAAATCAGAGGAAGAAAAATGTCGCCGCTCTTTCAGTTATATCAAACTCCGTTCTTGTTGTTTTTAAGCTTATAGCCGGAATTTCAATAGGATCAATTGGTATCATCTCTGAGGCGATCCATTCAGGAATTGACCTGATTGCTTCGGGGATTGCGTTTATCTCTGTAAAGAAATCAGGGATGCCTCCTGATAAGTGCCATGCGTATGGTCATGGTAAATATGAGGACATCTCCGGAATGGCCGAGGCGCTTTTAATCTTCGCAGCCGCAGGGATCATTCTCTGGGAGGCACTTCAGAAACTGGTATTTGGCGGAGAATTACTATCTGAGGAATTTCTTACAGTCGGTATCATTGTGATGCTCATTTCTGCATGTGCAAACTGGATTGTCTCTTCCAGATTATTTAAGGTTGCAGATGAAACCGGTTCAATCGCCCTTGAAAGTGATGGATGGCACCTGAGAACCGATGTTTATACATCCCTTGGTGTATTTTCCGGTCTGATTCTCATAAAGATAACAGGACTTGAGATAATTGATCCGCTAATTGCAGTCGGAATTTCACTGATAATTATTCATACTGCATATGGTCTTGTAAAGAGGTCATTCTGGGATTTAACTGATAAATCCCTGCCGCCTGAGGATGCCCGTGAAATAGAGAATATTATCCTTCAGTACTGCGGGGAATCGTGCAGTTACGCCAGAATCAGGACGAGGAAATCCGGCCCTGACAGGCATGTTGAGTTTGATCTGATTGTTCCTCCGGATATGGATGTGGTGAGTGCACATGCCCTCACCGAAAAGATTGAGGAGCATTTCTACAGGCATTACGGGCAGATTTATGTCACCATTCATATCGAACCGGATAAGAGATGATTCGGGCTGTGACACAATGCCCAAACGTTATAGAAATAAGCCCAATATGCCCTTTAATTGGAGGCATGCATAAATAACATGAGTTTGCAGTTGTAGTTCTGTCACAGCCTGGATTCCTGTTTTTACTGAAGTTTATGCCAATACTGATCTTAAATGCCAGATTTAACCTGATGTTGAATCTTAAAATTTCAATTTTTTTCAAAACATTTATCCGGTGTTCTGACTATATTGAAAACTATGTGTTCTGTAGGCGGACCAATGGATGTAGAACTTGCTGAGCGTCTCAAAGGTAAAAAGTACCGCTGCAATGACTGTGGTACAACATTTGAGGCTGTGGGCAGGCATCCGGTATGTCCTTCATGTCAGTCTGAAAATGTGACTCTGGTATGACCGGGCAATGAAGTATGATTTAAAGGAAGGAAATCTTCTTCTGAAAGGAAAAAACTCTTTTATTCTTATTGGAAGAGCGAAGCGTCTGTTTGTTCTTTTTATCGAGACTTTTGATAAGGAACTCTGTCAGACTGTATGTAAAGATGACCTCATTGCCGTATCTGCACCTGAGGGTGGTGATCCCAGACAGGCATTTATGCTCCTTGAACTGATCCGGGAGTATAATGTGCCGGTAATGGTGCTCCCTAAAGGTCATCCGGGTTCATCGAGGCTGAATATGGTTGTCTCTGCCGGACCGGAAATAGTGCCGGGGTGCGGCATTATGAGGGGTACTCACCCTGAGCAGAATGTAATCTGCGCATCTGATGATTTTTCAGGATTTTCCTTCTATTCTGATGGTAGATATGTCAGAATTGAATCTGAATTGTCCGGTGATACAGCATCAGATTCCGGAAATAATATTGATATTGTCCTGCTGTCGGATTCTGAATTGAGGTAATGAGATCTGTTTTTCAGCCTTACCGGTGATATTCGTCTGATTATTTATTTCTCATTTCGTCTCTGTTTTTATGGTGGCGTGGGGGTAAAATCCCTGAAAGATTATGAGGGTGAATATTCCGCGTATCAGTTTCTCTGTTGAAAAAGCTATTATAGCACATTCTGAACTTTCTGTTCTCTTTATCACATTATGGGCATGCTTCAAACCTAAAATGATAACTCTTAATACTAATCCATTCTCCATTTATAATATTGCCGTGAGAGGAGGGTTGGATGAAGACTGAGGTCCTCAAGAGCATCAAACAGACTGAAGAAAACTACAAAAAATCAATCAGCGCTGCCAAAGCAGAGAAAGTAAAACTAATTGCATCTGCTGAAACAGAAGCTGAAAACCTTGTTTCCAAAGCGGAAAAAGATGCTGAAGAGTACAAAATCAAGCGTACCGCAGACGCACGTGCTGAAGCGCAGAAGAAGCATGACATAATCCGTAAAGACGGAGAAAAGCGTGCTGAATCGCTCAGAAAAGACGCCGCTTCTAACCTTGACGGAGCAGTAGATATGCTTGTTTCCAAGTTCAAGGTGAAAGTAAATGTTTAAGGCACAGATGATGAGCAAACTGCTCATCGCCGCGTCCAAAGATCAGCTTGATCCGATTGTACGTGAGTTGTACCGCTATAATGTATTTCATGTAGAAGACTTTGTCGAAAAGGAGGAGGAAGAATATCAGGGCTTTAAGATCGGAAAACCGATGAAGGGAGCCTCTGAAAATTCCACCGAGCTGTTGAAAATACGATCCATAATCAATATGATCGGACTTGGTTCCGGTGATGTTGAGCCTGGAACAGTGCATAAGTCAGGCCCGTTATCTGCAAAAGTTGAAAGTGAGCTTCCTGCAATTGAAAAGGAAGTTTCGTCTCTGGTTGATAAGAAGAACAGCCTTGAGACTTCACTTCGCGAAAACCAGCAGAAAGTAGCGGAGCTTGAGCCTTTTGTTCCTGTACCTCTGGATCTTTCACTGCTCAGGGGCTACGAAGAAGTAAATGTATTTGCAGGTCATATACCCGCGGACACTGAACTTCCGGTTGACTGTGAAAAATATTTCACATCTGAAGTGCCCGGTAATCTCCTTATTGCAGTTGTATCCAAATCTGAATCTGATAAGGCTGACAGAGCATTATCAGAGGCCGGTTTTACATCTGTTGTCATCCCTGAAGGAGATGGCACGGCAAAGGACAGCATTTCCCGGCATACTCATGAGATCACCCGTCTCGAAAGCGAGATTGGTAAGTTAGAAGAGCAGATATCTGCTCAGAAAGAAAAGCATGCATCGTTTTTGGTGGCATGCGATGAACTGCTCACGGCAGAAGTTGAACAGGCGGAAGTTCCGCTTAGATTTGCCACCACAGATGAGGCGTTCGTTGCTGAAGGATGGGTTCCATCTGACAAGACAGCGGCTCTCATAAAGGACCTTGAATCCGTTACCGGAGGTAAGGTCTTCGTTACCGAAACAGAAGTCGATTATGCTAAAGACGCTGTTCCGGTAGAATACGACAACCCGGACTTTGCAAAGCCAACCGAAGTTTTGGTTGACATTTATTCAAGGCCGAAATACAGTGAATTTGACCCGACACTGCTTGTTGCAATTGTCTTCCCGATTTTCTTCGGATTTATTCTTGGAGATGTGGGCTATGGTCTTATACTGCTCGCAATGAGCTTTGGGCTCCGCAAACTTGTTAAGGGAAGTGAAGCAGGAAATCTGCTCCTTGACGTACTTAGAAATGCGAGTGTATCGAGTATCATTTTCGGTCTCTTTTACAGTGAATTCTTGGGATTTGCGCTGCCGTGGGACCCGTTATGGGTCAGCCGTCACTTCAATATAGGAGCGGCACACGGTGGTCACGGACCTGACGCAATACTTCTGCTGATTATATCGGCATGGGTTGGAATTTTACACATCACTCTCGGAAGGAGTCTTCACATTTATAACGCAAAAAAGACTATTCACCCCGGTGAGCACCAGAAGAAAGTTATTTTTGGGCAGCTTGGATGGATTTTTGTAATGTGGGGTATTCTCTTTATTCTCTGGTCGATGTTTGCAATGCCTCTTATGCCTGATCTTTCAGGATTTGCGCCGATCGTCTCCGGGTTTAATATATTCGGAATATTTGGAGCAGTTCTGCTTATTGCAGGTGTTGTCGGAATCGGACAGGAATCAGCACTTGAGCTGATGGAACTCCCGACGGTTATCAGTCACGTGCTTTCATATGCACGTCTTGCAGCAGTTGGTCTCTCATCTGTTGCAATTGCAGCGGTTACAAATTTTATATCAATCGGTATGATGATAGAGCCTGCAATGGCTGATTTCAGCATTATGAGTATAGTTTTAATTATCGCAGGAATTGTTGTGTTCCTTCTCGGACACATTTTAAACACCGCACTTGGTCTCCTTGGCGGCGGTTTGCATTCAATTCGTCTGCACTATGTCGAGTTCTTCACCAAATTCTATCAGGGTGGAGGACGGAAATATGAACCATTTGGAATTAAAAGGAAATTTACAGAGGATTAGATTATGGTAGTAGAAGCTATGACAGTTGAAGTGGCACAGGCATCAGCAGTTGGACTTAAAGCAGTTGGTGCAGGCCTTGCAGTAGGTCTTGCAGGTATGGGAACAGGTCTCGCACAGCTCGGTATCGGCGGTGCAGCAGTCGGAGCAACCGCAGAGAACAAGGAGATGTTCGGTCTCGCACTTCTCTTTACTGTAATTCCGGAAACAGTCGTTATCTTTGGTCTTGTTATTGCACTCCTGCTGTTGTTCACGTAAGTTGGTAGCCCGACTTAAATATAGAGGTAATGAACAATGGCATTGGATGCTGTAGTCAGTGAGATCAAAGCAAAAGGTGAAAAAGAGGCTGCCGCGATTATAGCGGAAGGAAAAGCGGAAGCAGATAAGATCCTTGCAGAAGCAAATGAGGAAGTAATTTCTATCAAGAAGGCTGCAGAGAGTGAGTCAGACAGACAGTCAGCGCTCATTGTGACAAGGGAGGTTGCAGCTGCAAACCTTTCTGTCAAACGTGGTATTCTTAATGCAGAAAAGGATCTTTTAGATGAGACCTATGAGAAAACTGTCAGGGCAATCAATGAACTTCCCGCAGATTTCCACTCCAAGGCTGTCCGTGAGCTGTGTAAGGCCGCGGCAAAGGAACTTGGTGAAGGTCTATTCTACTGCAATGAACGTGATTCAGCAGCAGTTGAGGCAGCTCTTTCAGAGCTTAAAACGCTTAAAGGTTTTTCACTGGCAGGAATAAAGGACATATCGGGTGGCGTCATTGCAGAGAGTGCAGACGGGCAGTTGCAGCTGGATTTCAGCTACAATGCCTATCTCTCAGAGGTCTGGGAAGACAGTCTGAAAGACGCATCAGAGGCCCTTTTTGGCTAAAGGAGGGTTGCAGAAATGGCTGCTGTGAATACAACAGGCCCTGCTCCCTATATCTATACATGCACTCGTATGCGGGTGAGGAGATCAAAACTCATTCCCCGTGAAGACTACATGCGCATGCTGAATATGGAGCTGCCTGAGATTACGCGTGTTATTGAAGAGACACGCTATAAAGCAGAGATCGATGAGCTTGCTCCATCATTCTCAGGTATAGATCTGATTGAGATCGCACTTTCCTGGAATCTTGCGAAGGAATATCAGAAGATTATTGAACTTGTGCCGGGGCACCTGAAGGGCTTTACAAAGAGTTACCTTCTGCGCTGGGACATTCAAAACGTCCTTACAATAATCCGTGGTAAGCACCAGGGTGTCAAAACCGGAAAGATCAGGGAGATCTTAATTCCGGCAGGATGCCTCGACAGGACGGTACTGGACCGCCTGTTAAATGAGGATTCACCTGACAGGATTATTGAGAGCCTTAAAGATCATAAATTATATCCTGTATTTGAGAGGGAACTTGCCGGAGCAATGGAGTCCGGCTCCTTTGCAGATATGGAGAATGAACTTTACAAGGCGTATTACGCAAACCTCATCAGGGAAGCCAAGGGCGGTGTGAAGGGAGGATATGCATTTTTGTCCTACATCAAGGTGGACATTGATACCAGAAACCTTCAGACCCTTTTCCGTGTTAAGGGAGAGGCAGATCCTGAGGAGATTAAAGCTCTGATGGTGGAAGGCGGAAGTTTCACAGTTGATGAACTTGTCCGTCTGGCATCTTCTGATAATATGGATGAGGTTGTTGATACTGTCAATAAGCGTATTAAGGGCGAATCTTTTGACGAAGTTTTCGAGCTTGTAAAGATGGGCGGTTCCTCGTATGAGGTAGAGGTCGGACTGATTAAGGCAAAGCTTAGTGAGATGGAAAAACTCTCAAGGCGTTATGCATTTTCGGTTACTCCGATTCTGGTCTATCTTGAAGAGAAATATTACGAGGTTGCGAACCTTCGTGCACTTGCAAGAGGAAAGGAGTCAAAGCTCCCTTCAGAGAGGATAGAGGCCTCAATGGTGGTGTGAAAATATGGAGATTGCAGTTGTTGGAAACAGTGAGTTTATCCTTGGATTCCGTCTTGCCGGTGTTGAGAAGACATATCCGGCAGAATCTGTGGATCAGCTGACAGAACTTGTCACAAAGGTCATGAGCGATTCTGAAGTAGGAATCCTTGTCCTTAAGGGCGAGGATATGCAGAAACTCTCTGTAAGACTTCGCACTACCCTATCGGAATCAGTCAGGCCAACTGTCATTGCAATCGGCGGTGAAGAGGGCGGACTTTCCATGAGAGAGAGAATTAAGAGATCAGTGGGTGTTGATCTGTGGAAGTAAAAGGAAAAAGTAAAGGAATTCTAAAGAGGATTTCCGGTCCGGTCGTTACTGCCGTTAACTTTGATGCACATATGTATGATGTGGTCAGGGTTGGCGATGAGCAGCTGATGGGCGAGGTCATCAAGATTGACGGTGACAACGTTATCATTCAGGTATACGAAGCGACCGACGGTATCCGTCCGGGTGAACCGGTTGAAAACACCGGACTGTCCCTGGCAGTTGAGCTTGGACCAGGTCTTCTGACAAGTATCTATGATGGTATTCAGAGGCCGCTTGAAGTGCTCATGGAAAAGATGGGCAATTTCATTGAACGTGGTGTCACTGCACCTGGTCTTGACCATGAAAAGAAGTGGGAATTTGAGCCGCTTTTAAAGAAGGGCGATCTTGCTAAACCTGGTATGGTTATCGGTCAGGTTCAGGAGACAAACATTGTCACAAAGATCATGGTTCCGCCGAATTTCAAGGGCGGAAAGATCACAGACATAAAATCCGGCAGTTTTACTGTTGAAGAGGTTGTCTGTGTCCTTGACAGCGGTGAAGATGTCACCATGATGCAGAAGTGGCCTGTCCGTGTCCCAAGACCGGTCATGGAGAAGAAGAATCCGGATATCCCTCTGATTACCGGACAGCGTATTCTTGATGGCCTCTTCCCGATTGCAAAGGGTGGTACAGCCGCAATTCCGGGTCCTTTTGGATCAGGAAAGACTGTTACCCAGCAGGCTCTTGCAAAGTGGTCTGATGCAGAGATTGTTGTCTATATCGGCTGTGGAGAGCGTGGCAATGAGATGACAGAGGTACTTACCGAGTTCCCGTTCCTTGAGGATCCAAAGACCGGAAAGCCTCTGATGGAGAGAACTATTCTCATTGCAAACACCTCAAACATGCCTGTGGCAGCACGTGAGGCATCAGTTTACACCGGAATTACAATTGCTGAGTACTTCCGTGATATGGGATACGATGTATCACTGATGGCAGATTCGACATCCCGCTGGGCTGAAGCAATGCGTGAAATTTCATCACGTCTTGAAGAAATGCCTGGTGAGGAAGGTTATCCTGCATACCTTTCAGCACGTCTCTCAGAATTCTATGAGCGTGCGGGCCGTGTAGATACTCTCAACGGAGAACTTGGTTCAATTACCGTTATCGGTGCTGTTTCCCCACCTGGTGGAGATTTCTCAGAACCGGTTACACAGAACACGCTCCGTATTGTAAAGTGCTTCTGGGCGCTTGATGCAAAACTCTCACAGAGGAGACATTTCCCGGCAATCAACTGGCTGAATTCGTACTCTCTTTATCTTGACACTCTTGCACCATACTACGATGAGAATGTTTCACCTGAGTGGAATCCGATTCGTGCATGGGCAATGGAAGTTCTTCAGAAAGAGTCGGAACTTCAGGAGATTGTACAGCTTGTCGGTTCAGATGCACTTCCTGACGAAGAGCAGGTCACAATTGAAGTGGCACGTATGCTTCGTGAGGTATTCCTTCAGCAGAATGCTTTCGACCCGGTTGATACATTCTGTTCAATGGATAAGCAGTTTGACATTATGAAGGCAATTAAGAAGTACGCAGAGCTTGCATATTCCACACAGAAGGCAGGGTTCCCGATTGCTTCTATTATTGCTGTCAAGTCAAAGAATGAACTTGCACAGATCAAGTTTATTGAAGATTACAAAACTGAACTTGCAAAGATCTTCAAGGATATGGAAGCTGAGTTCGCAAAGATCAAGGAGGCCTGATTCAGATGAAAGAATATCGCACTATTCAGAAGGTTCAGGGGCCTCTTGTATTTGTTGAGAAGACTGAGCCTGTCGGATACAATGAGCTTGTAAACATTGTCCAGGCGGACGGGACCACAAAGCGTGGTCAGGTCCTCGATACATCTGATGATATTGTGGTTGTTCAGGTCTTTGAGACCACAGCAGGTATCGGCAGGGATGCAGGTGTCCGCTTCACTGGTGAGACCATCAAGATGCCTGTCGGACATGAGATGCTTGGACGTATTCTCTCCGGCGGCGGTAAGCCAAAGGACGGAGGACCTGAGATTGTTCCTGAGAAGAAGATCGACATCAACGGTGCTGCTATCAATCCATATGCACGTGCATCACCGTCTGAGTTTATCCAGACCGGAATTTCGACCATTGATGCGACAAACACACTTGTCCGTGGTCAGAAGCTTCCTATATTCTCCGGTGCAGGTCTTCCGCACAATGAGATTGCTCTTCAGATTGCACGTCAGGCAAAGGTTCCCGGATCAACCGAGGAGTTTGCTGTAGTTTTTGCTGCAATGGGTATCACAAAGGAAGAGGAGAATCAGTTTATGGCTGATTTCGAGCGTACAGGTGCTCTTGAGCATGCTGTTGTATTCCTCAACCTTGCAGATGATCCTGCTGTAGAGCGTATCATCACCCCGCGTCTTGCACTTACAACTGCTGAGTACCTTGCATTTGAGCTTGGATATCACGTTCTGGTTATCCTGACTGATATGACAAACTACTGTGAGGCTCTCCGTCAGATTGGTGCAGCACGTGAGGAAGTGCCCGGAAGACGTGGATATCCGGGTTACATGTACACTGATCTTGCATCACTCTACGAGCGTGCAGGTATTATCAAGGGCAACAAGGGATCTGTTACTCAGCTTTCAATCCTTACAATGCCTGGTGATGATATCACACACCCGATTCCTGATCTCTCAGGTTATATTACCGAGGGTCAGATTGTGGTCAACCGTGAACTTCACAGGAAGGGTATCTACCCGCCGATCAATGTCATGCCGTCACTGTCACGTCTGATGAACCTTGGTATCGGAGAGGGCAAGACCCGCGACGATCACAAGAAGGTATCTGATCAGATGTATGCAGGATATGCGGAGGGTGTTGATCTCCGTGGTCTTGTGGCTATCGTCGGTAAGGATGCTTTATCAGAGCGTGATCAGCTCTTCCTCGAATTCGCTGACCTCTTTGAGGGCAGATTTGTCCGCCAGGGCCATGATGAGGACCGCTCAATTGCGGATTCACTTGATCTCGGCTGGGAGCTTCTCTCGTCACTTCCGGAAGACCAGCTTACACGTATTGACCGTGACCTGATCAGGAAGTATCACCCTAAGTACAGAAAGGAGTGAGACTGTAAATGGCGCTTAAAGATGTAAAGCCGACCCGCTCTGAGCTTATTGCTTTAAAGAAGAAGATTAAGCTCTCAGAGCGTGGCTATAACATCCTCAAGATGAAGCGCGACGGACTGATCCTTGAATTTTTCAAGGTTTTAGAAGATGCAAAGGAAAGCCGGGGTGCTCTTGCCGAGGGCTATGAGCGTGCAACCGGTATGATTGCAATGGCAAATACAGTTGAGGGTTCAATCAGGGTTAAGGCAGCTGCAATGGCTGTCAAGGAAAAACCCCAGATTACTCTTAAGGAGAAGAACATCATGGGTGTTGTTGTTCCTGAGATTGAGTCTTCAGCTGTTAAAAAGAGTGTTACACAGCGTGGTTATGGTGTTCTCGGAACATCAGCGGTTATTGATGATACTGCCTCCTCCTTTGAGGATCTGGTCGATGCTATCATTCAGGCTGCTGAGATTGAGACCACTATGAAGCGTCTTCTCGATGAAATCGAGTCGACAAAGCGCCGTGTCAATGCTCTGGAGTTCAAGGTAATCCCGGAACTTTCCGAAGCACGTGACTTCATTAAAATGAGGCTTGATGAGATGGAAAGGGACGAAATCGTCCGTCTCAAAAAGATCCGGGCCAAAACCCAGGCCAAATAATTTTTTTTGTTTCGTTTTTTCCTCAAAAAAAGAATTTGTAGTTTTAGTTAATTTATAGTGCAGAACCTGATTTTCTGGAATAATCAAAGTGAAACGGAGATTATTACAAGACCGGCACTCTAAATTGCACTACATAGAATTAATCAATTTTACCAAATAATTACGGAAAATTTAGTATTATTCTAAAATTTATGTTTTTACTGAAATATCAAGATCATTCATTACATTTGATATTGGAGAAAAGCATGAATAGCTTCCTTTTCCCCAGTGTATGCCAGAAATATGAACTCTGTGGTTAGTATCTTTGTAATATACCGGTCCTCCGCTATCTCCTCCACTACTGGAATAACTTGCATACCATTGGTTGTAAAGAGTTGTCTGGAAATAACTATTCCATAAGGATGTCTCGGCAATAACCTGTCCTGTTGTGGTTCCTGTATTAATTCCTGATTTGATCACCCAAAGATTTTGCCATGGATCTGAGTATGAATATACGGATGGTTGACTTGAAGAACTTTCAAAGATTTTAGCTGCAACATTACTATATTGGATAAATGATGAATCTGATGTCGAACCACCTGAAGAAACTGTGACAGAACCTACGGAATTAGGCGAACTCGGTTGATAAACAGTTGTTCCGGTACCTCCAATATGTCCTGTTGTTACAAATCCATTTTGTCCGTTTCTTGTTGCGGCAAATCCTAATGTAAAATCTCCTATATTGCATGAACCTTGGATTCCTCCGATTACTGGCCTCCATGTGTCGGTTCGTGATACATGCAGTTCAGGCATTGCAGCATTAAAGAAAATGATCGGGATATTGTTAATGCCTAATTTATCTGCTTCTGATTTAATGGTTGAATATATTTGATCCCGGTAGGAACTGTTAGTTTTTTCTTTGTCATATATTCCGACAATAACAGATCCTAAGGCATCAGTGCCATAAGATATGATCGGACCTCTTGGATATGAGTATTTTTTATCGATTTCATATTTTGTATTTTCATAAAGACTATGCATCTGATCATACCATTCTTTCTGAAGAGTATCATTTGAAAATGAAGCAGAAATTCCGGCTGATTTTAACAGATTGTTTTCGTCAAATACTGGTATGAGTCCGTATGATGCTATAAGATTTTCAGAGTAACATGGTGCAAGTGCATTATAGACATTATCATCTATTGCAGCACCAGAGACGTTTGAGAACAATAGTATCACAAAGACGAAACTTAATATGATTGTTCGTTTTTTCATTTAGATTTACCTCATTAATTAGTTTATTGGAGGTCTTTATCCTCCATAAGAAACTGTGATTTGGACCACTATATAAGTATTAATTTCCTTAGATGCGCATCGAATTGTTTGGAATAATTTTTATGAGGAATATGATTTTTATTTAATTAATTACAAGTAAGTACACATGGAAGATTCTGAATATATTATAGATAAAAACATTATTAATTCATTGTCCTCAGATACCCGGATAAATGTACTTAAATTGCTTTCTGTCCGGAAAAAAACTAATTCAGAACTTTCAAAGGATCTTTCCCTTCAGGAATCAACTGTGCATTACCATCTTAAAAAGATGGAATCTGCCGGTCTTATTATATCAAAAGAGGATGGTCACAAATGGATATATTATGAACTTACTCCTTTTGGAAAAGCTGTTACAGGTTCTGATAATAATTCCAGATTTTCGATTATAATCTCTTCAATTCTGAACTTTACAATTGCGTTTGCTGCAATTTATACTTATTACACAATTCCCCGTCTTCAAATGAGTTTAAGTATTCCACTATTTGATGATCCATATTTTCCACTGTTTATTATTGCAATTGGGGCAGTAGTATTACAGATAATTATTTTGTGGAAAAACCGGGTATTGCTAAAAATATAAATCTATGATCTAATTTCTCTAAGATGCGTGTCAATGCTCTGGAGTTTAAGGTAATCCCCGAACTTTCCGAAGCACGTGACTTCATTAAAATGAGGCTTGATGAGATGGAAAGGGACGAAATCGTCCGTCTCAAAAAGATCCGGGCCAAAACCCAGGCCAAATAATTTTTTTTGGGTTTTTGCTTTTATTTTTTCTTCCTAATTAACAATATTGCGCACGGATTATCAGAATTATTTTTTGTACATGCCCTGATTATAATATTGCCTGATGGAAATCAGAGGAATTTATTTTAGTTTTGAGACGAATAACTCTGATCACTGTGAGTGATTAGCATTTTATTGTTCGTTTAGATGGGATTTTACAGAGGGAGATTACGAAAATATCCTGATTAATTATAGGGAGAAGATGATGACAGAATCCAACCGCATTGAGTATAAACAGGAGTTAACGGAATCTCTTGAAAAGGAGGTTGTGGCCTTTTTAAATACATCTGAAGAGGCTGTTGCACGGTTACTTTTCTGTAGACAATAAGATAATTTCGCACGACAATTGTTTATTGTTTGCCAATACTTTGCCCAAATGTGCTAATCATTTATTCATTTGTCTATTAATTTTTATTCACGCAACAGCCTCTGAAGGTGGTGTTATTTATCTGGGGATTGATAAGGCGGGAAATGTGTTCGGTCTGAGTGACGCTGATGAGATCCAGCTAAAGGTTAAGGACAGGTTAAGAAACAATATCCGGCCGTCATGCCTTGGGTTATTTGATGTTATTCATGAATTGCGGAATGGAAAAGATCTCGTCAGGATTGTATTGGCTGGTGGTTCTGAGAAGCCATATTATCTCCGGAAATATGGGATGACAGAAAAGGGATGCTTCATCCGGATTGGCAGTGCAAGTGATCCAATGCCGGCACGTATGATCGAAGAATTGTTTGCAAAACGGGTTCGCAATTCCATCGGTAATATAAGGTCCCCACGACAGGACCTCAGTTTTGAACAGCTTCGTATATATTATCAGGAAAAGGGATTTAATCTTGGAGATAAATTTGCCTCAAATCTCGAACTGTTAACTAAAGAGGGTGATTATAATTATGCAGCTTATCTTCTTGCTGATGATAACGGAAATTCGGTTCAGGTTGCCAGGTACCGTGGTCCGGACAGGGTTGACCTGATTGAAAGCAATGAATATGGCTATTGTTCTTTGATTAAATCCTGTAAACAGGTTCTTGATCGACTGGAGGTTGAGAACCGTACTGTAACGAAGATTACTTCTAAAGAACGAATCAATATACGCCTGTGGAATGCCGTTGCTTTACGTGAGACTGTAATTAATGCCATTATTCACAATGACTATACCAGTGGGGCTGTCCCGAAGTTTGAAATTTTCCAGGATCGTATCGAAATTACTTCTGCCGGAACTGTTGCACCTGGTATTGCACGTGAGGAGTTTTTTGCCGGTTACTCAATTCCACGTAACAAAATACTTATGCGGATCTTTAAGTATTTGGGTATTGTAGAATATCTTGGTTCAGGTATGCCTCGTATTCTTAAGGCCTATCCAAGGGAATCTTTTCTTTTTACTGCAAACTTTGTCCGTACCGTCTTTCCTATGGATTCTGGTGCGCTGGAACTTCAACAGACTGGAACTGTAACCAAAATAATGGAAAACACCGCTCAGAAAAGTTCACAGAAAAGTTCACAGAAAAGTTCACAGAAAATTTTGCAGCTTGTCAAAGATAATAATAGTATTACCACAACAGAAATGGCAGAATGTCTTAAAATTAGCAGAAGGGCAGTTGCAAAACAGATAGATAAGCTAAAAGAGGCTGGCAAACTAAAACGCATTGGTCCTGACAAAGGTGGACACTGGGAAGTTTTGGGTGAGTATTAAAGTTATTATGGTTCTGAGGGGAGAACCATTTTTTTGTTAGATTGAGATTTGAACCTGAAAGTTAGTTTGTGGATGTCCAATTCGTGGTGCTCCTGCCGAGGGCTTTGAGCGTGCAACCGGTATGATTGCAATGGCGAATACAGTTGAGGGTTCAATTAAGGTTAAGGCGGCTGCAATGGCTGTCAAGGAGAAACCCCAGATTACTCTTAAGGAGAAGAACATCATGGGTGTTGTTGTTCCTGAGATTGAGTCCTCGGCTGTGAAAAAGAGCGTTACTGAGCGTGGCTATGGCGTTTTAGGCACATCAGCGGTTATTGATGATACTGCGGCCTCCTTTGAGGATTTGGTCGATGCTATCATTGAGGCTGCTGAGATTGAGACCACTATGAAGCGTCTGCTCGATGAAATTGAGTCGACAAAACGCCGTGTCAATGCTCTGGAGTTCAAGGTAATCCCGGAACTTTCCGAAGCACGTGACTTCATTAAAATGAGGCTTGATGAGATGGAATGGGACGAAATCGTCCGTCTTAAGAAAATCAGGGCCAAATCCCAGGCCAAATAATTTTTTTTGGGTTTCGTTTTTTTCCTAAAAAAAAGATATTTTTCTTATACCTGTTCTGTTTAATTAAATAACAATGTTTTTTGATGGGAGGGGGAAGGTATGTATTTGTGCAATAATTGTTTTAATTATTGTGGCTATAAATTCAGCTGTTATTCTTGTATTTATCTTGGAAAATTCATCAGGTACATCTTCTTTGCCTTATTTATACAGGTGCAATGAACTTCCTGTGATGCCTGATCAAAACTATTCAATTTTTAGCCCCGTTCATATGCTTGCGATAGATGATGGAGAGTTTGCAGATGTTCCCGTGAATAGGATTCCTTCAGTATATCATACCATTATTCCCGTAATGTACTATTCCTCTGATGGTTCTTTTTCGATAGAGGAGGTTTTTGGGGATGAGTATTCATTTGATTATTATCTTGATGCTACTGAAGAAAATATGAGTATTTATTATACTCCTGATCTTAACATAGATAATCTGTCTGTCATCTATTCGCCGGATGTCAAACTGGATGGGAATAAACTTTCGTTTGATATCCTTATAGTCAACAGAGGAAATGAGGATATTGAAATTTCAAATGTTTCTGTAAAATACAGTCTTGAACAGGTAAATGGGCAATGTGATTCTGAACGGAAGTTAATTTCTGATTATGCTCCGGAAGTTTTGATTCCTTCTCATGAATTTAGGGAAATAAGGGTTGAAGTCACTCTGTTATCTCCCAGTGAAGCTAAAAATCTTAATATTTGTAAATATTTTGATGAAGATATTCAGTATCAGGAAAATGTTGTGATTGAGATTACTAAAAAGGATTCTCACTACTCTTATGCAACCAATCTAAGATTTAAAATTAAATCTTTTTTTTGACTTTGTTTCGGTAAAAACCGAAGGAAAAACATATTCTAATCTATTTTATAATTATAATCTGTTTGTGCATTTTTGTACGTGACAGGAGGTATAATGTGAAAATATATTATAGAGTTATTATGATTTTGGTTATTGCTTTCAGCATAACCGGAGTTGTATCTGCTACACAGCACAGTCCACCTTATGCAATGAATTATGATTTCAGTGATATACCATCGACACCTACCGCTTCGAATGCTGAAAATTATCAGGATCAAATTGGTTATAATGGTTATTCTTACACTGATCAATCAGTTATAAGTGGTACCCAGTGGTTAAGTGATTCTTCGATTTATTTTTTCAATGGTCATGGAGGTACATATCAGGGTGACGGTGGTGGTATTTTAGTATTTCAGGATTCAAATGGCAGTTCATCTTATCTGTTTGCCAGTGATGTTCCTGATGATTTAATGAGTACTAATCATAAAGTACTTTCAGATTCAGCTTTTGAAATTAATGATGTTTTATTAATGGTGCTTGAGGCTTGTTATTCAGCAAATTATAATTCTGAAACCGGTAATTTACTTTCCACGGCCTCAAGTAAAGGAGTTGACTACAGAATAGGATTTTCAGGTGCTATTGGCAATGGCAGGTCAAATTACTGGGGGAATAAATTCTGGGAATATCTTGAAGATGGGTATTCTATTGGGTATTCTGCATCAACTGCGGTTAATGATGCTATAGATGATATTTTTCCATGGGGATGGACTGATGGAGTAGATACTATTGTTGTTCAAGGAAATAGTCCGAGTACTGCGTATTTAACTCCTGTAAGGTATGGAACAATTTGAGGTATAATTTATGAAAAGAATTCTTATATTGACATTGATAGTTGCAGTTATAATTTCTGCAGCAGCTGTAATGGCAAATAATTCCTTCAATTATTCTGAAGATGAAATTGCAGAAAATTCGCTTCATGCATTTTTTGGGGAAAAGGATCAGGCTGTTAAATATGTAGGAACTGGAAAAAATCACTATGGAGAATATTATCAATTTTCCACTGAATGTGGCGGGAATTATTATGTAGATGCTGGTACCTATACAGTCAGCCGTGCAGAATTTCCTTTTGAATGGTCAGAGACAAATACTGTTAAGATTAGTTTAGAAGACGCAGAACAAAATGCTTATAATTTCATAAAAGAAAAGTCCTCATTATCGGGTATTGATAAATCTGATCTTATAGACTCTTCATTATTGAACCATGGAAGTTATAAGGAGTATAAATTTGTATTCAGAGATGTAAAAGATGGTGTTTTACTCTTTAATTCCGCAATTGTGTCTGTAAATCCGTATTCTGGTGATATAATTTCCTATGTGTCTGTTGATAAAAATTTAGAAATCTCTCTTGCGCCTGAAATAAGCGAAGAAAAGGCAATAGAAATCGCAACAAATCAATTTGACAACATCAGGATTGTGAAAAAGGATGCAAAAATTATTGTTGATTATCCAGATGGAACTGAGCAGAAATTATTGTGGCTTGTAGTTATTGAAGGAGAGCCTGATAATTATATACTTCGTGGGGGATCTGTGATTATTGATGCTCTTTCAGGTGAAGTTTACTTGAAAAGTTCATTCAAATAAACTAAATTTGGCTCCTCGCTGTTTGGTGTGGGTAAAATTTGATCGGTCGAATAACCAATTCGACCACAAAATCTATGGATACTGCATTTAGCTAAAATAATCTATTAGAATCCTGCAAAAAAACAAGTGATTTGTTGGAACCTTTGATAACTACCCACAGGATTTAGCGAGGAGCCCTAAATTTATAGTGTTAGTGAGATTCTAATTATAATACATGGTAAACTTTCAGGAATATACACCGGAATTATCCAGAAAATGTGCTAAGTGCTATGTAGTGTTATAAGAGTGCACGTTTTGGAATCATCTTCGTTTCACTCCGATAATTCATAAACGTCAAGGTTCTATACTATGACGAATCACTAGCACCATCTTTTTTCTATAATTAATTGTCAATATTGGTATTATTTCCGATAGGTTATATAGTATCTTTGTATTATGTAATTGTTAATGATAATTGATGAAATCATTCTTGATTCCAAGAAGATTGGAGCATTATCATCTTCTTCAAGGGTACAGATCTTAAAGCTGCTTAATATGCGAAATATGACCGTTACTGAGATTGCGAGTACATTGAATTATTCTAATTCAACTGTCCATCAGCATCTGGCTCAACTTGTTGAGTCAGGTTTTGTGGATAAAAGGGAAGATGGCCACAAATGGAAGTATTATTCACTTTCAGCCTCAGGGAAGGCAATACTAAATCCTGCTAAAAAATATAATGTATTTTTTGTGCTTTCTTCACTTATTTTGTTTACAGTTTCAATATTTTCTATTGTGATTTATATAAAGGGTTTTGTAGTTAAGTCTGATTTTCAGCCAATTATGCATGAACCTTTATTTTTCTTTATTGGAGAATTATTTTTATTGGTTTGTATTGCTTTTTTAGTCATATTTTACCGGAGGAAAAAATATTCTCAAATATTGAAGAGGTATGGTCTGTAATGTCTTCTATAATGTCATGTTACTGCTGCTCCTGGAGTTCAAGGTAATCCCCGAACTTTCCGAAGCACGTGACTTCATTAAAATGAGGCTTGATGAGATGGAAAGGGACGAAATCGTCCGTCTCAAAAATATCCGGGCCAAAACCCAGGCCAAATAACTTTTTTTGGGTTTTTGCTTTTATTTTTTCTTCCTAATTAACAATATTGCGCACGGATTATCAGAATCATTTTTTGTACATGTCCTGATTATAATATTGCCTGATGGAAATCAGAGGAATTTATTTTAGTTTTGAGACGAATAACTCTGATCACTGTGAGTGATTAGCATTTTATTGTTCGTTTAGATGGGATTTTACAGAGGGAGATTACGAAAATATCCTGATTAATTATAGGGAGAAGATGATGACAGAATCCAACCGCATTGAGTATAAACAGGAGTTAACGGAATCTCTTGAAAAGGAGGTTGTGGCCTTTTTAAATACATCTGAAGGTGGTGTTATTTATCTGGGGATTGATAAGGCGGGAAATGTGTTCGGTCTGAGTGACGCTGATGAGATCCAGCTAAAGGTTAAGGATAGGTTAAGAAACAATATCCGGCCGTCATGCCTTGGGTTATTTGATGTTATTCATGAATTGCGGAATGGAAAAGATCTCGTCAGGATTGTATTGGCTGGTGGTTCTGAGAAGCCATATTATCTCCGGAAATATGGGATGACAGAAAAGGGATGCTTCATCCGGATTGGCAGTGCAAGTGATCCAATGCCGGCACGTATGATCAAAGAATTGTTTGCAAAACGGGTTCGCAATTCCATCGGTAATATAAGGTCCCCACGACAGGATCTCAGTTTTGAACAGCTTCGTATATATTATCAGGAAAAGGGATTTAATCTTGGAGATAAATTTGCCTCAAATCTCGAACTGTTAACTAAAGAGGGTGGTTTTAATGGAGTAACCAAGACTAAAGAGATGGTTTAGTATTCCTGCATTGAAGAGATCGATGATGATGCAGGTGTCACTTATCCAGACCTCTTTAGGATTATCCATTTACCACCTTCTGTTCACTGCCATCGTTTAGGATGTTTGTCAGTGGTTCACCGAAAAGTTCTGCTGCCCGGTTTCTGGTAATTTTTTCCTCAGCCTGTGCTCTCAGGATTAATAGTTCCATATGTGACGGCCTTTCGCCTGGGAATGGCCGGCCCGGCTCTTTTTTATTCCATCCTTTCTTTGAAAATTCTCTGTAATACCTGACTGCAACTTTGTCAGGAATTATTTCCAGATCGGCGGCACGATGCACAAGAGCCTTCATGCTGATGCCATATTTATGCTTCAGGCGGTAGAGTTCGTTTATATCAATTGATTTTCTCTTCTCCCGGAGTTCATATTTTATCATCTCTTCCGGAATCAGAAATGCTCCGGCAAATCTGTGTGCCGCTTTTTCCTCATCAATTTCCGGGTTTAAATCAAGAATTATGTGGCCAAGTTCGTGCGCAAGGTTGAACCTCTGTCTGTCTCCGGGAATGTTTTTTGCAACCGCTATTACGGGCTGACTGTTATGCCGGAAAGTAAGTGCATCAAATCTGCTGTCTGCATCAATAAGTCCGACTTTTATTCCGTGCATCTCAAAACTGTCAATTAAATTATCTATTGGATCTAACCCCAGATTCCAGTGTTTTCTGATTTTAACGGCGATATTTTCAATATCTGCAAGAGTATCTGCGTGGCAGTTCTTCTTATCCGGGAGATCAATCTCAATTTTCTCATCACTGATATGCTCTATTTCCAGATATCTCTCAAGCCAGTCAACAGTTTTTGCATGGATAATGTCCTGTTCTTTTTTTCCAAGGCTTTTTCTGCAGCGGTAGTTTGGTTCCAGTAATTTAACTTTATTCTGCCTGAAAAAGAAGTCCGGACTTTTACTGGTGCTGTTAGCAATCCTGATCAGCATTCCGGAATCCGGTACAATCTCACCCTTTTCATATTTTGAGACCGCAGTCTGTGATACACCTATTATCTCTCCCATTGCCCTGAGGCTAAGCCCTTTGCCTTTACGGGCTGCATGTATTCTCTCGCCTATCTGATTCATCATAACCACCTTGCCTTTTGGTTTACAAGCTTGGGTTTATCATATAATTTGTAAACTAATAAGAGTTATGTGTGACTTAAAAGCATCCTTTGGTTATTCAATGGTTTTTTCTAAGAAAATTGTCCTGTTAATCCGGATGTTTTTGGGCGGTGATATTCTCTTACTATGTGCTCTCTTCAGACCATTCTATGAGCTTTTTCCGGAGTTCTTCTTTTGACGGGAGGTACAGCTGGTAGCGTGATGCATATACATTTCCGTCTTCCGGAAGTGTGAGCTTTACAAGTGCATCATTTTTGGTTTTGCAAAGAATTATTCCGACTGTTGGCTTTTCATCGTCCAGTTTTACATGCCTGTCATAGTAATTGACATACATCTGCATCTGTCCGAGGTTTTCATGCGATAGTTTTCCTATTTTCAGATCTATTAGGACATAACACCTAAGCAGTCTGTTATAGAATACCAGATCGACATAATAATTTTCAGAGTCAAATGTGAATCTTTTCTGGCGTGCTTCAAATAAAAATCCTTTTCCAAGTTCAAGCAGGAAATTCTCTAATTTGTCTATTATTGCGGATTCAAGTTCGCTTTCGGAATATCTTTCTCTCTCATCAAGTCCGAGAAATTCGAGAACGAATGGATCTTTAATCAGATCTTCGGGTTTTTGAATGATCTGGCCGTTTTGTGATAGCTCTAAAACTCCCGTTTTATCTCTGCTCAGAACAAGTCTTTCGTATAGGCCGGAGTTGAACTGACGCTTTAATTCTGCAAGCGACCAGTTGTTATCTCCGGATTCTATTTCATAGAATCTGCGTTAATCTCTGTTATTTATTCCCATCAGGAATACATAGTGAGACCAGCTAAGATTTGGTAATCTTAATTGCCCAGACAGTGTCTGGGCGATTGCTACAGGACTTCTTAAATAATCAGATTCCCCGGACGCTTTCTGGGAAATTTCAGTGAATTCATTTTTGTATTCTACAAAAAATCTGCGCATATATTCAAGATTGCTTTTTGAAAATCCCCTTCCAAATTCTTCAGTTAGACTTTTTGAAAGCTGAATATGGGTATTTTTCCATATTCTGCATTTATTTTTCCGGACTGCTCATTTTCAATGATAAGTCTTCCAATCTCAAAGTTTGTGATCACCTGAAGGATGTTTATATTTTGTGCCGCGGTTCTTCTGGCCGTTATTATCAGATTACGGACTTCGTCTAAAAGTGGAAGTTCTACACCCCCTTTCTCTTCATGGACTAATCTGTTTTTAGATGCTGAATTCATCATCTCTTTTGTGCTTTTATAATTATCCTCATTCATCCCTGCTGTTTCCTCTCATGAATTTTAATTCTGATAATGTATTGTTAAAACATCGTCTTAAAAGAACATTTTGATTTTGAGAGATAAATTTTTTTGATCTATTTCCCAATCCTGAAACTGAGAGGCACTGTCTGAAAATCCAGTGATGACTGAAAATCCTTAAACATAAATTACCTTTTCAGCTTATTTAAGCTGAGATAGTATATTTCAAATATCCCTTTCACTGAAAAATCCAACGTTGCCGTGTCACTGCCGGGTAATTTTTACCCATTTTTTCCTCAGCTTTTCGCATTCTTCATATGGCAGTCGTCCGCCGGCTTTTATGATTTTTTCAAGCGATTTTAGTGCTTTTTGTGAGGATATGCAACCGGCGATGACGAACTCATCAAGAATCCATAATATTCCATGAACATTAACTCCGTTTCTCTGTGCAGTTTTCCGGAGCAGGTTATCTCCGGTAATCAATACAAAGCCTTATTTTTTGCGTGGTAATAGACTGAAATATCGGTTATGGAAAGCCCGGGATGTGAGTTTTTGAGATATTTGATGGCTTTTTGGATATGACATATCCCGGCGATAAATTTCCCGGACTGAATGAGGATGAATTATACAGGTCCAAAATTTAAAATGGTAAGAAATATCCGTGTTTGATTGAAGGAAGTTGAGATACCGGCAAGCTTTTAGTGATAAATATGGATATATGTCAAAGGATCTAATCAAACAATTATTATATGGGAGTATTATTAATGATGTCAAAGAAATTATTGATGGTGGTGTTGTGTTTTACAGCAGTAATTCTTGCCATAGTTGGAATGACAGCTGCCTTCTTTTTTGGGCAAGGAATAGGTGGTTTTGGGACAGATAATCCAAAAAATCAGGAACTTGTCTGTGAGGTAGTCGGTTACACTGATGCAGTTGAAGCAAGACTCAGTGCAGATGACCCTCTTCCGGATTATATCACGGAAAAATATGGGGAAATTCGCGTACCTCCGGATGTAAAAACCTATGATCTTGCAGAGTTCAGGGATTTTGGGCTTAATCAGGATAATTCCACTTCACTAATCACAAGAATATATGATACAGAGTATGATTTAAATTATAACTTTATTGACAGCAGCATTAACAAAAAAAATATGAGTGCGGATACATATTCTGCCATAATCTATTATATCAATGACTCTGAGAGTGCAGTGGCACTTCTTGCCGAAGGCACGGATCTCAGTAAAAAAGATGAAAATGGCCTCAGTTTTTTCATCCTCAATATCAATTTTCAGTCTGAGTCTGGTGATAATTATGGCATATACATAAAACCAGTTCAGGCAACCGAATCTGCTGTGAAAAGTAAGAGTCCGCTATATATTATCTATTCATCAAAAGACATTGATCACAATTATATGCCGCCGCTCCCGGCAATTTAAATGAGGTAATGTTATGGAAATAAAAAGTGAAGTTACAGTTCTTCTGGCACTTGCAGTGGTTCTGTTAATTCTGATTTTTGTCCCATCAGGATATTCAGGTGAAATTGTGACCGCAGATGATCGTGGAACAGAATATTCTGCTGGTAATTCTGAAGAATCCGGTGTTTTGGCCAGTCTGGCGGGCATTGCCGGAGAAGATGCTGCAAAAACCGCTGTTATTAATTTTCTGGCTAATTCATCTGTGATTTTAAAATATGAAGGCACTGGTGAATCTTATTATGGAGACTATTATAAATTCTCAACGGATGGTGGAGAGAGGTATTATGTTAATTCGGAAACTCTGGAGATTACCCTTGCACATTTTCCGGTTAACTGGAGTGAGACTCTTGATGTCAGGATAGAACCTGAGGACGCAGAGGATATTGCCCGTGACTATATCGCAGAAAAGACATCTGCATCAAATGCAGAAAAACTTGAAATTACCGAATCAAAGCTCCTTGATCACGGGGCTTACAAAGAATACTCGATAACGTTTAATGAAATAAAAGACAGAGTTTACCTCCCAAATTCGGCATTAATCTCACTAAATCCTTCAACGGGAGAGATTATTACTTATATGGCAATAAGCGGGGAGACTGAGGTTTCACTTGTTCCGGAGATCAGTGAAGATGAGGCTCTTGAGATTGCAAAAGATCAGTTTGACGGAATTGTTGTGACTGAATCGGATGCACGGCTTATTGTCGACTGTCCGGCCGGAACAGAGCAGAAACTTCTCTGGCGGGTCGATATTAAAGGAAAACCAAAGAATTACATCTCTGTGGGTGGGATAGTTCTCATTGATGCAGTGACAGGGGAAGTTATTCTGAAAGATCCTTACCTTTGATAATTCTCTTTCAGGACATTATATTCAGATTTCATCAGGTAAATATTAGAGATAATAAGTCCTTCCTCTAATATCATCCACCAATAAATAAAACACCTCATCAGATTCCTTTCTTGTGTCAATCTCTTTGGGAATGTATTACAACAATAACTTCAACAGGTATGATGAAGCTCTGGAAAGTGCGGATAAAGCTATTGAAATCAATCCCGAATATGGTCTCGCATGGCTTTTGAAAGGATATGTCCTGCTCAACATTGCCAATATCAGCGAAGCGGAGTTTTCATTTGAAAATGCAATTTCATAAAGCCCGGAACTAAAAGAATACGTCCCTGATGCTGAGAATTACAGTTTCGGAGGCTCGGATTCATTCTGCCTGTTTTATTCGGTTTCAGACTGAAGTACCATTATTTTTTTACAATGGGAAAATAGATCGCGCAATTATACAATTAATTCAATTGTCTGAAAGAACAGTTCAAGGACATAGTGAGAGAATATATAAATGACTGTACTCAATTTTTAACCGGAGTATATGCTTATATGAAAAAATTACAGAAAGCTTTACTTGCGCTTTTAATTGTAGTGGTTATCCTGGCATCGGGACTGATGCTCTTTTTGCACCTGCTCTCAGGCGATCTCGGAGGATCCATGTCGCTTGCAAAAGTGTCAAAAGAGAACCTGGCTCATTACGAAATTGTAGAGATAACAGATGATGATTTCAACAAATACCCTTCCTTAAGAGAGCTTTTTGAAAACATCAACGGCGACGGGGGGGAGTTTATAAGCCATGCATCTGTCCGGGGAAGAGCGACAGACGAGATTATGTCAAAATACTCTGTTGAAACCGACGGCCAGGGCAAACACATAAGAAAGGCCCTTTTTTGGAACGGGGATTATTACTGTATTCTTATGGCCAGATCATGAAAGGGGCTGATAAAAAACTGATTGCTGCCGGAATTTTTTCGGCACTGATAATTCTGGTTGTAACCTGCTTTATAATAAATTCCGGGGGAGATATGCCGGAAGTTCCGCTTGTTGATTTTACAGGTGCAACTACGCTTGTACATTCACAGAAGAACGGCACGGAGCTTAATATACAGGGCACCATTGAAAACTGCGACCTCGTGATCCTTGATATAGAAATGATCAGAAATCAGCTTTTTTCAGGTGAAAATATTCCTGTAAAAATAGAAGGAGAGCCGTATCTTATGGTTCTTAAAGGTTTTACAATAAAAAATCCCCGCGAAGTTTTGGGGATATATTCCTACACCGGATATCTTGAGGGTTTTTCTGAAAGCGAGATAGTTCTGACAGCAGGCGAGCATTCGGTTGTAGCATCTGTTCGGGCATTCGGTGAGGAGTATATCGTGGACAGCGCCTCGTACACCGATAAAAATGGAAACTATTACCACTACGAATACAGGACAGGTGATGTAAGAGTAGAAGGCGAACCTCTCCCTCCTGTACAGGATTATCTTGCCCATGCAGACGATGCTTGAGGAGAGCCATAAATACTGTATGATAAAGATTAATGTGTTAATATCTGATCTGATTTTAATTCAAAAAAAGCATAATATTCATGTGGGGTTTAAATCGTGAAATATCCGGGAAAATTGATATGTCTGTGTCTGGTGCTTCTTCTTGTAACAGCCTCTTTTATTGCAGGATGCACGGAAAGCGGGCAGAAAAACCCTGACGCAGGCGAACTAAAAAATAAGTATCTTGAAAATGCAGGCAAAATTGAGGATTATCAGTCTGAATATCACTCAAAAAAAGACGGCCTTATTTTCTTCGACTGGAAAAAACCTTCAGAATACCGTATGGAATACCGGGACAGCACAAAAAATGCTCCCGGAACACTTCTTCTGATGAATAAAACAACAGCAGTACGCTATGATGCCGAAGAGAACACATACAGGATCATGCCTGAGATAGCATATCTTCCCCGGCATGATTACCAGAATATGATCCGGAGAGCTGTCAGGGATGAGAAATTCACCATAACTGATACAGTGCAGGCTGACGAGCGTATGCTGTATAATATAGAGATCCTGACCGAACCCTGGTCAGACAAATACACTGATTATATCAGCTCAAAGATCTGCGCCCAGATAGATCCACAGTCAGGGCTTGCATGGAATATCACCACATATTACCCGTCAGATACGTTAAACGATATCATAGAGTACAAAAAAATCGAAGTGAATACAGGCATACCTGAAGAGAGATTCTCGTTCTCTCCTCCATCCGGTTCAGGACTTGGGTGTGAAAGTAAAAGTCCTCTGTCTTGTGCGGCTGGAAAAAATGACTCTGATAGAGACTGCACAGAAGATCTGCTGACACAGCCTATAGGCGGTTTTAGCGGGAACAGATTCTTAATTGCCCTCTACAACTATGACAGGGCAGAAAGGATAAGTGATCCTGACCCTTCAGGCTCTGTAAACTACACATTCTACTCCAGAAACATGGAGCCCGGAATCGTGAAATATGAAATATGCCGTGTTGCAGGACTTTATGAGGCCACTCCTCTCCCCCTGCCCCGAAATTTTACCGTTGCCGTTGAGCCTCGTGAATTTGCGGCAGAGCCCGGGAAGATATATACATCTGAGGTGACAGTTCACCTTCAGCCTGAATCTGAAATTGACAACCTGTGGCTTTACCTGCACGCCGATGTCGAAGGTGCGCCTGGTGCAGTAACCGATGACTGGGTAAGGGTGTCAGCTGATGACGGGACTCCTATGAGTGGTGCAGGACTCTGGCATTTCTACCAGGGCAAAGGCGAATACTGTCAGGATCTCCTGGTAGTTTCACAGGGAGAAAGCGGACATGCACAGTTTCACATCAGTACAGGCGAGCTTGACACTGGTACAGTGACAATGAAGCTTAAAACAGTGCCCTGCAGCCTGGATCATGGGCCTGTTGGTGAGGATGAACGCCCCCCGTGGCCTGAGGGGATAGATGTGTCGGTAAAGCCTGAAAGATTTACAGCCAGAAGTTTTGCTGATTATTACATTGATATGATATTTTCAGTTGATTCTACGGTTAAACCCGGGGATTACTGCTTCAGTGTACAGCTGAGGACACCTACGGGAGGTTTTGATTATTCAGCATTCACGCTCAGGGTTATCAGGGGTGAAAAATAAAAAAATCCCGGTCATTATTTTAAATTGCACTACATAGAATTAATCAACATTTCCGAATAATTACTGTAAAATTTATAATTGTACTAAAATTTATGTTTTAACTGAAATTCCAAGATCATTCATTACATTATATATTGGAGAAAAGCATGAGTAGCTTCCTTTTCCCCCAGTGTATGCTGGAGATATGAACTCTGTGGTTAGTATCTTTGTAATATACTGGCCCTCCACTATCTCCGCTACTACTGGAATAACTTGCATACGGTTGTAAATGTCACTGCCGGATAATTTTCATCCATTTTTTCCTCAGTTTTTCGCATTCTTCATGTGGTGGTCGTCCCCCGGAATTTATGATTTTGTCAGGCGATTTTAGTGCTTTTTGTGAGGATATGCAACCGGCGATGACAAGAATTTTTGGATTTAATCTGAAAGCAATTGAATGCAGGAATAGCCTGTGCTTTGGATAGCTAAAAAGGCAATCTTGTTATGCTACAATGTAACATATTTTAAAAATAACTTTTATTGTACCATAAGTTTTTAATGAATTAAATCATATTTGATCATAATGGCTCTGCTTACCAAGATTCAGGTTCTGGAGATCCTGAATGACTGGAATTACTGGCAAAAAGGTCCTGAGGCGTTTGATGAATATCTGGACCGGCCAAAATATCAGGATAAAATTAAACTTTTTCGTGATTCCGGTGAGATAATTGTACTTTCAGGTATCAGGAGAAGCGGGAAGTCAACACTACTTAAGCTGGAGATAAAGGCCCTCTCTGAAATTGTGGATAGGAAATGTCTCTTGTATGTGAATTTTGAGGATTTAAGGCTCTATAACTGTGATAATGAGGATATTTTATCTTTGATATTTGCTACATATCGTGAGAATATAAATCCTGAGGGAGAAGTTTACTTATTTCTGGATGAGGTTCAGAATGTTTCCGGTTGGGAAAAATGGGTCTATACTCTCCATGAATTAAATCAGGCAAAGATCTATGTTACAGGTTCATCATCAAAGATGCTTTCCAGTGATATTGCCACTGCACTGAGCGGCAGGCATCTTAGTATTGAGGTATATCCACTGACATTTGCAGAGTATATCTCTTTTAAAGGTTTAAACTGCGGTAACCTTCTTGACTACACTTCTAAAAAAATTCAGATAAACCGTTTATTTAATGAATATCTGGAGTTTGGCGGGTTTCCAAAGATTGCAACTTTGAGGGCTGAATTAAAGCACGAGGATCTAATCTCATATTTTAATACAATTCTGGTGAAGGATATTGCAGGAAGATATAATTTTGACTACAACAAACTTGAAAATCTCACTTATTACCTGCTCTCAAGTGACACTAAACAGAACAGTATTAACAGTATTTCAAAAGCATTAGGATATAATTACGCTACTGTTGAGAGTTATGTAAATGCACTAAAAGAAGCTTACATGCTCTTTAGTATCCGGAATTATGACTACTCTTTAAAGAAGCAGCTTAAATCCGATAATAAATACTACTCTGTCGATACCGGATTTGTAAATGCAGTCTCATTTAGGTTTTCTGAGAATATGGGGAGGCTTTATGAGAATGTGGTCTTTAATGAACTTAAACGGCGTGGATATGAGATATTTTTCCTGAATCAGAATAATTCAGAGTGTGATTTTATAATTAAGGAGAGGAATGAAATTACGGGAGCCTATCAGGTCTGCTATGATCTGAATAATAACAATCTGCAAAGGGAGGTTGGTGGTGTTGTCATGGCCTGCAAAAATTTCGGGCTTGATAAGGGTTATATCATCACAGAAAGTCGTAGTGAGCTTATGAGTTTTGATGGTATTGATATTGAGGTAATGGCTATTACGCAGTTTCTGCTTTTTTAGGTGTATTGCACAGGCAGGTAAATTTCTGAAATATCAGCAATTTTTAATTTAAATCGGATCATAACTGTCTTTAACCGTAGAATTATCCAGATTTATTGATATATGAGGTCAGAACTTCCAGAGGTGTTTATGAGAGAATCCAGTCGCATTGAATATAAACGGCAGTTAAATGACAACTTTGAAAAAGAGGTCGTTGCCTTTTTAAATTCCCGTGAAGGTGGAGTAATTTATATCGGGATAGAGGATTCCGGAGAGTTGTATGGAGTTTTAGATGTTGATGACGTCCAGCTTAAGATAAAAGACCGGCTTAAAAATAATATTCAGCCGTCAGTTATGGGTCTTTTTGATGTAATCCATGAGGTCAGGGATGATAAGGATATTGTCAGGATAAATATAGCCGGAGGTCCGGAAAAGCCGTATTATCTGAAAAAATACGGCATGACAGGTAAAGGCTGCTTTATGCGTGTCGGTTCTGCATCCGAACCAATGCCGCAGAGGATGATTGATGAGTTTTATTCCGGAAGGACCCGCAGCTCAATTGGAAAGATACGATCCCCCCGTCAGGACCTTACATTTGAACAGTTAAAGATCTATTACCCATTTAGCTAGTTTTTAATACACTACTGCTTAATAAATTGGTCAATTTCTTTTTTAAATCCTTCATTTCCAAAATTACGACATTTTTGTGGAGAATATAAATACATACTGGCAGTGTACATATGCACTGCATTCAATAAATCCTTTTCAGCAGTATATCGAATATTTTAATGAAATAACGAAGTGACGTTAATATTTTCAAAATATTACTGGTAGTAGTGTACACTTTTTTAGCTATTTGGGTCTATTACAATGAGGCCGGCTTTGAACTGAATGACAAATTTGCAGCAAATCTTGAACTTCTGACCAGTTCCGGAGAGTACAATTATGCAGGCTATCTTCTTGCAGACAGCAACGGAAATTCGATAAAAGTTGCAAAATATGCCGGACTGGACAGGGTGGACCTTATTGAAAATAATGAGTACGGCTACTGCTCCCTTGTAAAAGCTGCAAAGTATGTGCTTGATAAACTTGAACTGGAAAACCCAACATTTTCCCGTATAACCTATAAAAAGCGGATTAATAAACGGTTGTGGGACCATGTTGCAGTTCGTGAGGCTATCATCAATGCACTGATTCACAATGACTATTCAAACGGAGTCCCGCCAAAGTTTGAGATATTTGATGACCGTCTGGAGATAACATCTGCCGGAGGAACAATTCTTGGAATTAATGAAGATGAGTTCTTCGATGGTTTTTCCAATCCAAGAAATCAGGAACTGATGCGTATCTTTAAAGACCTGGATATGGTTGAACAGCTTGGTTCAGGTATGCCCCGTATTCTGAAAGCATATCCAAAAGAATGTTTTAGATTTACCCAGAATTTTCTCAGAATAACATTCCCGATGAGTCCGGATGCTATAAAACTGTTAAATGCAGAGGACGAGGCTGCTACGAAAGCAGTTATTACTGATGATGCTTCCGGTTCGGAAAAGAGTTCGGAAAAGAGTTCGGAATATAAAATAGATCACTTAATCGGTTTAATGTCCGAAAATCCCAATATAACAACTTATGAGATTGCTGATGAACTGAATATTTCAACAAGAATGGTTGAAAAATATCTGTCACAGCTAAAAGAAAAGGGAATAATTGTAAGAATCGGAGGCAGAAAAACCGGTCACTGGGAGGTTTTGGAATGAGTAATAAATGGCCGGAAATCTGTATTGTCAATGCCGGCTTTATTTTCTTTAGATGTGCCGGGAAAAAGGCGGTCACGTAAAAAAATCAGATGATCCGGGTGAGATCAGTATCCTGCCTAAATGAGCCTCCAGAAGTATTTTGGAGATATGTTCATCGTCCCACATCACGGCGTTTCCTTTCTCGTATATTGCCGGTTTTTCTGTTATTGAGTGAAGTTTAATTAAATCCATTTTCTTTTCACATATCCTGTATAAATATTTCTCTAAATTTCATTCTAAATCTGTTATGTTGCCGTTATTTCTGGTTTTTCATGTCTTTATGCGTTAAATTTATTTTGTCATTAATATTTGTGCGAATTCTCCTTTGGATCGGTAAATTCCGGGATAATCAGGTAGATTAATCTTTCCTGAAAAGATATACAATGCAATGAGATATTTATCAGGAAATATCTGCCTTGTCTGTTTTCTGGTTTTTGCTCTCTTCGCCTCTGGTTGCATAACCGGAGCAGAAGACCCCGATGAACGGTTTTCTGAATTCATGATTAAAGTAAATGAAACCGGGAAACATTATGATGATATGGTTGGATTGGACCCTGAAAATGCAACTGCATGGTGCTACAGGGGGATGTTTTACAATGATAATTTCAACCGGTACGAAGAAGCAATGGAGAGCTGCAATAAAGCGCTTGAACTAAACCCGGAATACGGGCTTGCCTGGTACCTGAAGGGCATAATCTTCATGAACATGAACAACAGTTCTGCTGCACAGTTATGCTTTGAAAATGCCACTAAATATGATCCGGATCTTAAAGCTGACATTCCTGTAAGCAGTAATTCCGGTTCGGAAACCTCCGGCAGTTTCTATGTTATTGCCGCAGATCCGGGTGAGAGCACCTGATAAATAATAACTGCTTTGCAGGGAAGAATTGATCACTTGATAATATTGAACCCGGTAATTTGGTAATTCTTCCTGTTTCCGGAGAGATTCTATGAGTAATAATAATTCATCTGAAAGGAATTTGCGTATAAAAAAAGCCTACATTGTCATATTTCTGTTTGGCATTGTGGCAATGTTTGGCGATGTCATTTATGAAGGGGCACGCAGTGTTACAGGGCCATATCTGTACATCCTTGGCGGGAGTGCTCTTGTAGTAGGGTTTGTTGCAGGTATCGGGGAGTTCTCCGGATATGCCATGCGTCTTTTATCCGGATTTGTTGCTGACAGTACCAGGCATTACTGGGCACTGGTATTCCTCGGTTACGGCATGCTGATTGCCGTTCCTATTCTTGCCTTTGCCGGTTCATGGGAGATTGCCGCAATTCTCTTTATCTTTGAAAGAATGGGAAAGGGAATTCGTGCACCGGCAAAAGATGCAATACTCTCAAATATTACCGTAGATGTCGGACGAGGGTGGGGATTTGGAATTCATGAAGCACTCGATCAGATCGGTGCCGTTTTGGGTCCCCTGATATTTGCGGCTGCATTTATCTTCAGGGGAGATTACCGGAGCGGATTTGCCCTGCTCATAATTCCTTTCATACTTATGATTATGACACTTATTCTTGTTCGGGCCAGGCTGCCGGAACCGGTTGAATTTGAACTGGATTCCGGTGCTGAAAATAAGAACCCGTCAATTAAGGCACTTATTCCTTATGGTATATTTACGGCTCTGACAATCGGCGGTTTTGTCGCATTTCCTTTAATTGCTTTTCATATGAGCTCAACAGGTGTTGTGCCGGATGCAGAGATTCCTCTGTTTTATGCAATTGCAATGGGGGTTGATGCGGTTGTGGCACTTGCTGTCGGAAGATTATATGATAAAAAAGGCCTGATTGCCATGATTGGAATGCCGGTTATTGGAATAATCATTCCCTTTGCGGCTTTTAGTTCCAGTTATACAGCTATTATAATATCAGCTGTTCTATGGGGTGCGGTGATGGGAATTCAGGAGACTGTTCTGAGAGCAGCAGTTGCCGACTATACACATATCTCCAGGAGGGGGACTGCATATGGTATTTTTAACACAGTATATGGTTTTTCATGGCTCATTGGGAGTATAATCATCGGGTGGGCGTATTCGGCATCAGTAGAGATTTTGATTTCATATGTTGTTATAATGCAGCTTTTATCCCTTCCTGTTTTTGTATGGGCCAAAAGAGGGATGGAGAAGAGCAGAATGTCAGGAATAAATGAATAATCCGGGTATTGATTCTGTGTGTTCTTTATATTTCCGGGTGCAGGGAATAATCAGATTAGCTTTTTTTGTTTCTTATCCTATATCATATAATTATTTAAGATAATCATTTTGTGAAAGTACCATGTCATTTTACTGCCAGCAGTGCGGGGAGTGCTGCTCATGCCTCGGCCTTGTTCTGACAATTATTGAGCAGACCGGAGAATATGAATTCAGAATAAAGAATGAATACACAAACGAGGAGCACTATGTGACTGTTGATGAGGACAAGAGGCATCTCTTTCCAGACAGAAGCATATTTGACAAAGAACCTTACGCCTGCCCTTTTCTCAGGGAAGACCCGGAGAACAACCGTGTCTGCTGCACAGTCCATGCAACAAGGACAGATATGTGCAAAAGCTACTCCTGCTGGAGGATTCTGATACTTGACAAAAACGGAAACCGGGCCGGCAGGGTGATGGAAAACCGTTACTTCTCGGCAGAAACCAATGAGCTTGAAAAATTCCGGGAAGAAGAAATTAAAGATATAACAGAACCTGATACAGACAAATGGGACCGGATTATCATTGATAAGCTAAGGAAGGCCGGTTATACCATACATAAATAAACCTTTTATCTGCTTAATTAAATTAATAGGTCCTAAAAAATTGCTCTGGCTGATTATTTTGCCAGACCTGCTATTTTCTGGTCAGTAATTATGCTTCCCGAGGAAATAGACACCAATACAGATCAAACATATTGATACTGCCATGCTTAGCATATCCATGGCATCTCCCATCTCCATAGACAGGATTTTCTGGAAGAAATTGACGATCAGAACCATGATTATAACCTTCAGAATCTTGTTTTTGAGGTCGTCAAGATTTTTCACCTCAAGAATGCTTGTAAATCCACCGCATTTCCTCGCAATATCAAGTTCAGATATAAACAGCTCATATGTACCAAAACTGAATATCAGCAGTACGAGCCCTATCAGGTAAAAGTCAATCGCACCTATAAGTCCGACGAGGATATATTCATGGCTGACATGGCCGGAAGTGATCGAAACGCTTTCAATAATTATGTCAAGTATCTCTTTTGACCCTATTACAAAGAGCACAATTGCACTGAGTGCGCTGAATATCACCCCTAAAATTACAACATACCTGAGGCTCCAGAGGAATTTTTCAAAGATATTTTCAACTGAACTCTGCTCTTTTTTATCTGATATTTTATCTCCGGTATTTTCACTCATATTAAATCCTTGTTTCAGATCAACTCTGGATCTTAATTATCAGTCTTTATGGATAATAAAAATTCACCCTGCCGGAATAAAATCTGCAAATGCTCCTATGAAACAGTGCACTGTTTCATTCATTATCTGTGAACCGGCTGGTTCATGAATGACTTCTTTGGTTTAAGAAATTCTTTCTCGAGAAAAATTTTGCAGATCCGGTTCCCTGTTATATTTAATTCAGATATTTTCCTGTTCTGTTTTTCCGTCTGAACTGATCTTCTTCAGAATCCAGGCCATATTCTTTCCAAGTTCCTGCATGGTTAAAAGCCCTTCCTCGTCCTTCAGTACATCCCCTTCATCAAGCCCGATTCCAAGGTTCCAGTATGAAGATCCGACAGTGAACATACTGCTTATCCCGAAGAAGTGGTTTATTGTATCATAGGCGTGCACAGCCCCTGCCCTCCTGACAGCAACTACGGCAGCGCCCACTTTTCTCCTGTAAAGCCCTCCGTTCGCCGTGCCGACAAAACCGGCCCTGTCAATAAGTGCCTTTGTCTCTGCCGTCACGTCGGCAAAATATGTGGGTGATCCGATAATTATACCGTCTGCATCAATCATCTTTTCGATACATTTATTGACAAAATCGTCATCAAAGACACATCGGCAGTCCTGGTTCTCAAAGCATTTCATACAGGCCGTGCATCCGTGAAATTTCTTTCCGGCAATGTGCACGATTTCAGTCTCTATCCCTTCATCATTAAGGATCTTTTCAACCTCTTTTAGCAAAATCCCGGTATTGCCCTTCCTTCTCGGACTTCCGTTAAACATTACAACCTTCATAATTAACCCTCTCTTTTTTATTTTAATTAATAATATATCTACAATGTCCCGTATATTCACTCTTTTTTCTCTGCAATAAAGAATACATATCCGTATTCACCACTGAATTTCCTGAATATTTCTATTTCGGTTAATGTGAAGTCAAGTATCTCTTCTTCCTCTCTGCTGTGTTTTCCTTCCTTAAGTTTCATCACTTTCTTCTCAAGCGGAATGTAGTAATTCTCCAGCCATGCAGAATCCGGCAGCCTGAATTTCTTTATATTTGTAAATCCGGCTGATTCAAGAATCCGGCAGATCTCAGCTTCATTTTTCATACCCGGATATTCTGTCAGCCAAAACTCCTCGGCTTCATCTGATCTTTTATCCGTGAGCCATACAGCCTCAGAGAATGCAATTTTACCTCCTTTTCTGATGAGACTTTTCCATTTACTGATTGCCTCCTCAACTCCGAGTATAAAGATTGACCCTTCAGCCCAAAGGAGGTCAAAAGTCTCTTTATCAAAGTCCAGTTCCTCCATTGAGGTGCGAATTGTATTTATTCTCTTTTCAAAGCCCTCCTTCTCAGCTCTTTTTTTCAGTTCATCAAGGAAAGGCTGATAAATATCAATGGCAGTAATCGTGCATTTACTGCACAGTTTTGCAAGGGCAATGGTCTGCATGCCGCTCCCGGAGCCAATGTCGAGAATTTCAGGATTTTCCGGAAGAGGTTTTGCGAGTGCAAAAGCTTTTGCCGTGCACCTGTCATCTCCCGGACCCTGCCGGGGCAGGCCTTCAAATATGCTGAAGAAAAATGAATCATCCATATCTGTACAGATGGAATACTCATAATAATATTTTTGTGGTCGGAAATCCGGTTTTTTGCATAATGGTGACAATAGCGATCCAGTGTAAGTTTTTGGGGACTGATCTAAAATTTCTCAGCAGAGGAAGAAAACCAATATTTTAGTGCTGCGCCAATATATGTATCAATAGTTTTTCTCCGGTGGCGGGCAAGTATGAAATTCGGTACATTAAATGATCTTGATACACTCAAAGGAACGGCACTTCTCCGTGTGGACTTCAATTCTCCAATAGATCCGGCCTCCGGCCTGATTCTTGATGATAAAAGGTTCAGAGAGCATTCCCCGACTGTAAAGGCACTTGAGGATGCAAAATGTGTAATTCTCGCACACCAGAGCAGACCTGGCAAAAAGGATTTTACAACCCTGAATGCCCATGCTGAAAAGCTTGGGAAGCTGATCGGCAGGAATGTGGAGTATATTGATGACATATTCGGCCGGTGCGCAAGAGATATTGTAAACCAAATGAAGGCCGGAGATGTTCTCATGCTTGAAAATATCAGGTTCAGTGCTGAAGAGAACCTCAAACTCTCAGGCCCGGAGGCCGCACAGACTCATCTTGTAAGGCGCCTCTCTGCGATGGGTGACTATTTTGTAAATGATGCGTTTGGGACTGCGCACAGGTCGCAGCCCTCAATTGTCGGACTTCCGTTTGCGATGAAGTCTGTTGCCGGAACTCTGATGGAGAAAGAAGTTAAGACTCTTTCAAGAGTATTTACAGATGCGCCATCTCCTGTAACCTTCGTCCTTGGCGGGACAAAGGTGGATGACTCACTCGATGTCGCGAAAAATGTCCTTGATTCAGGAATTGCTGATCAGGTCATGGCTGTCGGCGTTGTTGCAAATGTCTTCTTATTTGCAAAAGGGATTAATGTCGGAGATCCCGCAATGGATCTTATACGAAAACTCGGTTATACATCAGAGATTGAGAAGGCGAAGGAGATACTCTCTGCACATGGAGATAAGGTCATAATCCCGGATAATGTGGCAGTCCGGGAAGACGGTGCAAGAGTCGAATATCCGGTAAACCGTCTCCCCGGAGATCTGCCGGTTCTTGATCTCGGCATAGATTCACTTGCGGAGTTTACCGGAATTATAAAAGAATCCGGCACCGTTGTATTCAACGGCCCTGCCGGAGTTTTTGAGGAGGAGATCTTCTCAACCGGAACTTTTGAACTGCTGAGGGCATCTGCCGAGGCGGAGTTTTCGGTTGTCGGCGGGGGCCATACCGCGGTTGTTGTTGAATCGCTTGGAATAAATGATAAATTCAGTCATATCTCAACCGGAGGCGGGGCCTGTATTGAGTTTTTAACCGGAAAAAAACTGCCTGCGGTTGCTGCCCTTGAGGAGTCCTGGCAGATATTCGGGAATAAGGCCTGACTATAATTTAAGTCCGAATATATATTTTTGTATTCTCTATTTTAATACGCTCTCTTTTTATTGACTGTCGGCATAACGCCGGGTTGTGTTTGTCCTATATATTCTACATTTATTTATTGAACTAAATTTATATGTGTTCTGTTCTCAATATTTCTGCTGAAGCCAGAATTTACATTTCAATAACTAATGGCAGTATTTTGTGAATAATTCCTTTTTATGGGCTGATTGACGGCTTAGATATTATTTTTGATGGTGGAATATGAAATTTGAAGGGCTCAGAGAGTTACTTGATGCGGATGAGATGGCTGAGATAAAACTTGAAACGCTTGCGTATCAGTATAACGAGAGATTAAAGGAACAGGCTCTTGTAAACGGAATATCTGCCATACTTTTTGACAGAAACCTTGAACGGGAATCTATTCTCAGAAAAGTGGTTGATATGATCCCGCCGGGATGGCAGTATCCTGAAATTACGGTTGCAAGATTCCGGTATAAGGATATTGATATCAAAAGTCCGGGCTACAGGGAAACACCCTGGATACAGAGTGTTGAATTTACCGACTCTGACGGTATATCCGGGACTCTTGATGTACTGTATCTTGAAGAGAGGGCTGAAGATTATGAAGGGCCTTTTTTAAAAGAGGAGAGAAACCTCATTAATGTAATCGGGAGTCTTCTTCCGGCATCAATGAACATTTTCAATCAAAAGGATGCCAATGCACGTGTAATTGAGGATATCCTGTATATCAGCAATAATATCAGGTCGGGGGACATCAGGGGAAGAATTGATACTTCGTGGCATAAAGGCGAACTGAAAGAGGTAGTCTCCGGAATCAATGATGTTCTTGATGAGTACGGGTTTTTCTTTAAAGAACTTATGAAGGTATTCAATAGTTATTCTGAGTGTGATTTCAGTGTGGTCATGGACCGGGGGAATAAATTTCGTGGAGATTTTCTGCTGCTTAAAAACAGTGTTAACAAAGCCGGAGAAGAGATTGGCAGGGCAGTCAATGAGATCGGAAGAATATCCCGTGAATTTGAGAGAAATAATTTTCTGGCAAGAGTAGATGAAAATCTTGAATTTAAGGGAGATATGCTTCATATTAAGAACAGCCTCAACATTGTCGGGGAGTCCTTCTCGGGAGTTGTCACTGATGTCTCTGAATCTGTCTCAAAGATTGATTCAAACTGCTCTGAGGTGAGCAGAGGGGCAGATGATGTCTATAAAACCTCTGAGAAGGTGGCTTCATCATGTTCCGGTGCTGCTGAACTTACAGGTAAACTGTATGGGAGAATTGAGGATATCAACAGCAGGATATCTGACCTGTCAGCATCAAACGAAGAGATCGCCTCAACTTCAAATGAGGTATATAAAAAGACAAGTCTCGTTGTTGAAACCGGCAGGAGGGCACAGACCGCAGGTGATCTCTCCAGAGATAAAATGAATAGTGTTGGAGCTATATCAAAGGAGAGTGTAAATGGGATTAATTCACTTTCTGAGCAGATTAAGGAAGTATCAGATGTCATCAGGCTGATAAATGATATCACAGGTCAGATCAATCTTCTTGCTCTCAATGCAGCTATTGAGGCTGCAAGGGCCGGTGAACACGGGAGGGGTTTTGCAGTAGTTGCCGGGGAGGTGAAAAACCTCGCCGCTGAAGCGAGGGCTGCAACCGATAATATCGAAAAAGTAGTCTCGGTTGTTCAGTCTTCGGGTGAGAAGACGGTATCGTTAATCAAAAAGGCCAATGAAGAGATATATGATAGTATTGATTGTGTGAATGAGGCGATTGACGGACTGAATAATATAATCCGGAGTGCCGGGGAGGTGAATGGCGACATTAGCAATATTGTGCGTGCGATTGAGGATCAGGCAGATATTGCAAATAATATTGTAAGGGATACTGATGAGGGGACATCTATTACAAAAGAAGTAAATGATGTTATGGATGAACTGGCAACCCTTGCAGAGGAGACCAGTGCTTCAATTGAGGAGATTGGGAGTGCAATTCATGAAGTGAAGGATCTGACCGGATTTCTGAATAAAAGCATGGAGAGATATATTGTCTGAGTGATGCCGGGCTGGGGTTCCAGTGGATATTATTCCGAAGCCCTGCATGGAGAGATATATTGTCTGAGTGATGCTGCGGGAGATCATACGGTTACTCAGGTATAACCTGAAGGTTAGAACAGTTAATCCGGAGTATATAATTCATTTATTTAATATAAATTCAGATTGTTGATCCTGAATAACTATACTGGTGATATAATATGATCTGTAAAACCGGCTTAACCGGGAGGTACTGCACTAAGAAAAAGGAAGAAATTACTCATGGTGCGGCGCCCGGAAAATCATGCCGGTCTGCCTCATGCCTCCCCGGCAGTGAGACACTGGTATCTGAAAAAGGAAGTCTCTGCGGGTGTGAAGAGGCTGAAATACTTGATATTCAGCCTTCAGATGAGATCACAATGATGGAGGATATGCTCACACTTGCAGGAATTGAGGGCCGGGATGCCGCTACACTGAGGGCGCATTTTAATAAAGCCTCCGGAAATCTTAAATCCGGAAACAGCAGGGGTTTTGAGGCGGAGGCTGAACTCTTTTATCTGGAGTTTGACCGCCTGTACAATGATGAGACTGAATGCCTCTTTCACTGTTACTGACTCATGAAATTATCCTCCGGGGAAATTATTTTAAATAATGTATTACTATTGTATTAATCATATGTTTTCCAGAAAAATCTTTCACTATGACTTTAAGACTGTCCTCGAAGATGAGCTGAAGAGAACAGGAATGTCAATAAAGGATCTCTCTGAGAAGGCAGGCATCCCTTCTGCAACAATATATAAGATCACATCAGGAGAGCGTGATCCGAGATTCTCAACTATTAAGGCGATATGTGCAGCATTTGAACCGTCGGGCGGGGAGTTTGTGGCAGTTATCGGTGCAAAATTTCTCCTTGATGATATTGAGACGAAAAGCATCAGTGCTGCAGGAAAGGAGTACAGGATAAAGGGTTATCCGTCATATTCACTGGAAGAGTGCATTGTATCTGCCGTTAAAGCTGAAAAAGACGGTGCAGGCGGGATTGTCTGTGCCCCGGTCCTCGCCTCTCTTGTTGAGAGGATAGTTGATATTCCGGTTGTGATTATGAAACCCGGAAACAAGGCGATGACTGATTCGATAAAGTCGCTTGAAAAAAGGCTTGAGTGATTTTAGGCATTTTTCAGGCTGAAATCTAAGATATTTCCCGGAGGACCTGGCGGGGTCTGTGATATTAATTTCCTCTTTATCAGTCCTTTATTCTCTTTTCCTTTATTTTCCTGCCTTCTTTAACTGCTTCCGGTGTATAATTTTTCAGGAGAAGTGACAGGGATATGACTGTAACCGAACTTAGCATCATCGCCGCTCCTGCAAATTCCGGCCTGAAAGTTATGCCATATAACGGGTACAGGACACCTGCGGCAACCGGAATCAGTGCGGAATTGTAGGCAAACGCCCAGAAGAGGTTGAGTTTAATCCTTGACATCACCTTTCTGCTGAGCTGAATGGCAGCTCCGACGTCATAGAGGTCATCTCTCATCAGCACAATATCAGCACTTTCAATTGCGATTTCTGTGCCACTTCCTACTGCGATTCCTACATCTGAAGCAGCCAGTGCCGGTGCATCATTTATGCCGTCACCTACAAAAGCTGTAAATCCTGAAGACTTTTTTATCTCTTTTACCTTCTCTGCCTTCCCCCCCGGCAGGACATTTGCATGTATATCCTCAATTCCCGCCTTTCTGCCGACAGCCAGTGCTGTTAAGGCATTGTCTCCTGTTATCATCGAGACAGAAGCCCCCATATCCTTTATCATCTTCACAGCCCCGAAGGCTCCCGGTTTAAGACTGTCTGAGATCCCGATAATCCCTGTGACTTTTCTGTCAGTTGTTATGATAACGGTTGTCATGCCCTCTCCCTGTATTCTGTTTAAATTCTCCTTTATTTCGGGTGGTATAATAAATCCGTTGTCCTCGGTAAACTGTTCATTTCCGGCTGTAACCTCTCTGCCGTCTGCCAGAGCTTCAATGCCTCCTCCGGAAACAGACCTGAAATTCTCCGGAGCGGCAGGTTTAATTCCCTTTGATTCTGCAAAACTTACGATAGCTCCTGCAAGGGGGTGTTCTGAACCAGTTTCCGCCCCTGCCAGCAGGGCCAGCAGTTCATCTTCATCTATTCCGGAGGAGAATATCTCAGTCACAGTCGGTTTTCCGGTTGTAAGCGTGCCTGTCTTGTCAAATATCACATTTCTGATCTTCTCGGAAACCTCGAGCGCCTCACTGTTCCGGATTAAAATTCCAAGTTCCGCACCCCTGCCGATTCCAACCGTCACAGCAGTCGGGGTGGCGAGTCCGAGTGCACAGGGGCAGGCGATTACTATAACCGATATAAACACCGTCATTGAGAAGAGGGGTGTTGCAGAGAGGACAAAATACCAAACCAGTGCCGATAATGTGGCAATTGTCAGAATTGCGGGGATGAACCAGGCAACCACCCGGTCAGCAATTCTCTGCACAGGGGGTTTTGCCCTCTGCATATCCTCTACCGTCCTTATGATCTGTGAGAGCATTGTGTCCTTTCCAACTTTTTCAGCAGTCATCAAAAAAGACCCGGCAGTCAGTACAGTTCCTCCTATAACATTATTTCCTGAGGTTTTTCGTACCGGAAGAGGTTCTCCGGTTATTACTGACTCATCCACGTATGCCTCACCTGAAAGGACAGTGCCGTCAACGGGAATCCTGCTTCCCGGCTTAATCATAACCAGATCTCCGGATATGACCGATTCAACCGGAATTTCCTCAAAATGATCATTCTTTTTTACAAAGGCGGATTCCGGCCTCAGACTGATGAGCTTCTTTATTGCCGTTCCGGTCTTTCCCTTTGCACCTGCTTCAAGGTATCGGCCAAGGGTCAGAAATCCGGCGAGCATAAGCGGTGTTTCATAAAAGAGGTATTCGGTATTCAGAAGAATTCCGAATGTCCCGAGAAATGATGCTGCATAGGAGACACCTATTCCGAGGGCATACATGACGTCCATATTGAGATTCCGGTTCCTAAGCCCGGAGAATGCCGCCCTGAATATGGGAACCGAGAGATATATGAAGACCGGTGTTGCGATTACAAAGAGTATATATTTCAGGGGCAGAGGATATTCAGCAGGAAGGTACATCAGAGCCATTATCAGGATAGCGGTTCCGATTCCGGTAAATACCCTTAGTAGTCTCTCTTTCTGCTCTTTTTTAAACAGGACCTCTTCAATGTCGGGCCTTCTCTCCTCTTCAGGTCCTTCGTATGCAAATCCGGCTCTTTCAACCGCAGATTTGAAATTTTCTTCTCCCGCTGCGCCGGGTATGAATTTAACATAGGCGGAGTTGTCCAGAAGGTTTACATCCGCAGATGTAACGCCTTCTGTTTTCATCAGTGACTCTTTCACTGCCGCAGAGCACGCTGCACAGTGCATACCACCGATTTTAATCTTAATCTCATCTTCTAAAAGGCCGTATCCTGACCTCTTTACTGTTTCATTAATCTTGTTTATGTCCGTCTTTTCGGGATCAAATGAGATAACTGCACTCTCTGTGCCTATGCTGACATCTGCCTCACTGACTCCTTCAAGACCGTTCAGCGCCTTTTTAAGATTTACAGCACAGGCTGCACAGTGCATTCCGGTAACTTTAAGTTCGCTTTTTTTCAGTTTCTCAGGCATTTTTATCATATTTCCTTATATTCCGGAAGTGGTATTTAGAGGTCAGAAGATCCATCTCTCCTGTTTTAACAGTTATATTTTCAATATAATCTGCAATACCCGTTGCTGGAGGTATTTTTTTTGGCGGTATTATACGTTGTCCGAAATATTTTCTGAAATTTCCGGACAGTCTGTAATATGCTGGTATTTATATTAGATTTTTCCCGGTCGGTCTTCATATAATCCTGTAATCTGAATAATTCCGGATTCAGTTTCCGTCTGGACAAGAACTGTCCGGAAGAAACGTAAATAATGTGTGGCGGAATGACAACGGATTCTTAATTTGTGAATTGTTTCAGTTTAAAAAAAGTTTATTTTGTGGATTTTTTTATTCTCTCCGAAAGATTGGCAGTACTTCCGGAAGGAATATTTTCAGATCAGTTTTTCGATGGCTTCTCTTCCGGACATCCCTTCAGTTATGCCTTTATCCTTTGCAAATCTGTTTGCAAGGGCAATCTCTCCGTTTAAGAGGTCTTCTACATCTTTAACTGAATTTCCTGAAGGTCTCACCTTTGCTGCCGCATATGAGAACTTTTCAAGTGCAATGACATCAAAGGCGCCGCACCCTATAAGCCCATCATCTGTTTTTGCAAATACGAGATTTACATCTCCAAGCGGTATCTCAAAGCATTCTATCTCTTTACCGGATATTTCTATTTTTGATTCCGACATTATATTAACATCTCATCTTTATATTATTGAATCTGTCTTTTTATCTTTTTACGGGAGATTCACTTTGTAAGCAGACAGCAGCGGTTTATGAGTGAATAAGGGGCATTCTTCTTGCAACCGCATATCCGCATATCACCTGAATACTGTCTCCAAAACTTTCGTCAACAGAAGAGTCTCCGGTGTCAATGTAAAGTTTTGGTGTCATCTCAAGTTTTGCCGCCGTTGCGATGACAATTACGTTTCTGCTCCCTGCTTTCTTAAGCACTTCCGGAGAGAACTGCTGGTTTCCCCTCCCGAAAATAAAGCCCTGCGCTCCTATGGGACTTATGATAATCTTACTTCTGCTGTATTTGCCGAGCATCTCAAGGATATCCTTCTCCGAGAGGTCTTTTCTGATTATCTGACCTTCATACACGGCATCAACTCCAAGAAGGGTGCATTCACCTTCAGCATGATTGCACAGGGATTTGGCAGTCGAACCGGCGCCTATCAGGCAGAGCGTATTTCTGCTTAACAGTGAGGTTAAAAATTCTGCAATCTCGTTTTGTGCTTCTGTTTCGTTCCCGGAAGACGTTATCTTTGAAGTCTGATTCATTGCAGGAATCCCGGGTGTTTTTGCGGTTCCGAATAGTTTAAGTTCCAACTTTCCTGCCCGGTATTTGTCCTCGTCAATGTCAAGGACTTCTGTTGATATGTAAGCCGTTTTTTCAGGGCTGCTGATGATATTTGCAGCGGCAGCCGGACTCCGGGCAAAAATTCCGGAGTACATCTTCACTCCTGAAGGTATCCCAAGAACAGGCACCTCCTCTCCTGTAATGGAGATGATATCCCTTGCAGTGCCGTCTCCTCCGCAGAATACTATCAGGTCTGCCCCTTCCTTCTTAAACTGCCTGCAAGCCTCTTTTGTATCTTTTGCAGTGGTATTCTTCTCCGGTGTGTATACAGTTCTGATGTTATGAATTCCGTTTATTCTGAGTGTATTCTCTCCCATATCACCTCCGGCAGTCAGGAATTCTGTCTCTTCTCTTCCGGGGCTGTGGGTTTTCAGGGCCTTTATGAAGGCCTCTGCACGTTTATGCGAGACCGGTTCTGCACCAAGACTTAACGCTCTATCTGCCATTCCGTCTGTGCCTTTTAGTGCCACCCTGCCGCCCATCCCGGCGACAGGGTTTATGATAAATCCGATCTTTCTCATTATTCTCTTCTGCTTTCCGGTGTTATCATTCCGGTTTTCAGACCTCTACCTTTGGCAGATCCGCGAGTGACTCCCTGATAAGATCGGCAGGGTATTCATAATCCTGAAGTTTTCCTGAGAGGAATGCCTGGTATGATGAGAGATCAAAGTGGCCGTGCCCGCTCAGGTTAAAGACTATTGTCTTCTCCTCCCCTGTCTTTCTGCACTCAAGAGCTTTGTCGACGGCTGCTTTTATGGCATGTGCGGATTCCGGTGCAGGGATTATCCCTTCGCATCCTGCAAACATAACTGCTGATTCAAATACCTCATTCTGGTGGTATGATACTGCGTTTATGTATCCGTCTGCATGAAGTTTTGATACCAGCGGTGCCATCCCGTGGTACCTGAGGCCGCCTGAATGGATTGCCGGTGGGATAAAGGCATGGCCCAGGGTGTACATCATCATTATAGGTGTAAGCCCTGCCACATCACCGAAGTCATAGGCGTAAAGCCCTTTTGTAAGGGTTGGGCATGCAGACGGCTCAACTGCGACGATTTCGGTATCCCTGTCTTTGCCGGAGATCTGATCTCTTATGAAAGGAAATGCAATTCCGGCAAAGTTCGACCCGCCGCCTGCACAGGCGATCACCACATCGGCCTTCTCTTCCGCAATTTCAAGCTGTTTCTGCGTCTCCTGTCCGATGACAGTCTGGTGAAGGCAGACATGGTTTAAGACCGAACCAAGTGCATAGTTGGTATTTTCGTGCTTTGCCGCGTCTTCAACCGCCTCAGAAATGGCAATGCCCAGACTTCCGGCCGTATCCGGATTCTTCTTCAGCACTGCCCTTCCGGCATCGGTCATATCTGTCGGGCTTGGGTAGCACTGTGCCCCCCAGGTCTCCATCATTATCTTTCTGTAAGGTTTCTGGTCGTAGCTGCCCCTGACCATATAGACCATACACTCAAGGCCGAAGATCTGCGTTGCATATGCAAGCGAAGATCCCCACTGTCCTGCACCTGTTTCGGTTGCAATCCTCTCAATGCCCTGCTTTGCATTGTAATAGACCTGTGCTATGGCGGTGTTGGCTTTATGTGATCCTGGAGGGCTTAATCCTTCATATTTGAAGTATATCTTTGCCGTTGTCTTCAGTTTCTCCTCAAGCCTTTTTGCACGGTAGAGCGGGCTTGGCCTGTACTGGGTGAGGATCTCCCTGACTTCATCGGGAATGTCGATGTACTTTTTTGTGCTCATCTCCTGCCTGATAAGCTCATCTGCAAAGATCGGCTTTAAGTCATCCGGGCCGACCGGCTTCATCGTTGCCGGATTTATCGGAGGTTTTGGGAGATTTGGCATATCTGCCTGGATGTTGTACCATTGTTTTGGTATCTCATCCTCATCAAGGATAATGCGTGACTTCATACTATGTTATATGGTGGAGTACATATTTATACATTGTTGTGCTTTAATTTCGGAAGATTCCGGTTATAATGATTTTATGTGCAGTGCAATACTATTGCAGAATGCCTTTAATTAATTCAGCCGCTGAGTTCCGTGAATATATCCTGGATTTTGCCTTCACAGAAGATGAGAGCAGCGTTTGCAGGAGAGGTCAGAAGCTGACAATCTGCGAAGATGCAGCAGAAGAAGAGGTTCGCAGCACAGTTGTCACTTCTTCAGCTGTGAATGCTGAAATTCCGGTTTACACAAACGAATTCTGGACTTCCAGGCAGAGGGCAGCGTCAAGACTGCATGAAATATCATACCGGGCATGCTTTAAGCCGCAGCTTCCCGGTTTTTTCATAAATCTCCTGACAGATATGGGTGAGCGGGTGTATGATCCCTTTACAGGGCGGGGCACTACCATAATAGAGGCAGCACTTCTCGGAAGGAATGTTGTCTCAAATGATATCAGTCCTTTAAGCAGGTTAATCTGTGAACCGAGACTTTATCCTCCTTCTGTGTCTGAGATAAAAGAGAGGGTGGATTCAATACCTTATGACTACAGCCTCTCACCTGATATTGATCTCTCGATGTTTTATGATGAAAAGACAGCGTCTGAGATTATGTCACTGAAAAGTTACCTTGACGGAAGGAAAAATTCCGGAGATGAGGATCACACTGACCGGTGGATAAGGATGGTGGCAACAAACCGCCTTACCGGTCATTCTCCCGGTTTTTTCTCTGTATATACTCTCCCCCCCAATCAGGCAGTTCTGCCGGAGAGACAGGTTATAATTAATGAAAAGAGGGGTCAGTCTCCGGAATACAGGGATACGAGGAAACTGATAATAAAGAAGAGCGTTTCTCTCCTGAAGGATATTGATAAAGATAAGCTTTCCTTCCTGACATCAGCGGGGGATAATGCAGTGTTTCTGAATGCAGATGCTGCAAAAACCAGACTTATTGAAGATGGGAGCATCAGCCTGACAGTGACATCGCCGCCTTTTCTTGACATTGTAAATTACCGTGATGACAACTGGCTTAGGTGCTGGTTTAATTCCCTTGATGCAGAGGCTATAGGCAGGGAGATCACAATGGCACGGACTGCCGCAGAATGGGCATCCTGTATGCAGGATGTATTTCATGAACTCTTCCGGATTACAAAACCTGGTGGCTGGGTTGCCTTTGAAGTCGGCGAGGTCAGGAACGGAAAAATCCGTCTTGATGATTACATTGTCCCTGCCGGGATTACTGCCGGATTAGAGTGTGCAGGAGTTCTGATAAATGAGCAGAACTTTACCAAGACTTCAAATATATGGGGGGTGAGCAATAAGAAGAGGGGCACAAATACAAACCGGATCGTTGTGTTCAGAAAATCTTAAATGATAATTATGATATATCAGCCGGACTAATTTTCATTAATGGGGAATCTGATGAATCTGCTGGTCTTTGCAGTTGCAACTGCTGCCGTTTTCGGTGTCATTGTAACGTGCGGATGTATTAATTCCGGTGAGGGATGTCCGGGTGATATTGCTGACCGGAACACTGCTCTCTCAGAACTGATTGTTTTTCAGGGGGGAGTCAGCAATGCCCTTCATCATCTTGGCAGGATTACGGCAGGATGCAGTGCTGCTGTTACGGGGGGCGGTCCGGATGAGAATACCGTAACAGAACTCTTTGATGAAGTCATGGCAGAAAATTCTGCTGTTTATACAGTCATCTATATCGACAGTTCCGGAACTGTGAGGTTCAATAATTCCAATGCATCCGGGAATATTTCCGGTATGAACCTTCTCTCACAGGAGAGTGTGAGGAAACAGACTGAGAGGAGGGTGCCGATGCTGACAGATAATTTCGTGCTTCATGACGGCACTTCTGCCTCTGCACTTTATTATCCTGTATTTGATTCAGAAGGCATATACAGCGGATTTGTAAGCCTGACATTCGTTCCCTGTGAACTCATTAAAGATAGTGCGGAAGATATCATGAATACTTCAGGTCTTTCGTCAATGGTGACAGAACCCGGCGGGCTTATACTGTATGATCCGGACCCTGAGGAAGTTGGCAAAGAGACTTTTGACAATTCGCTATATGAGGACTATCCTGAGATATTAAGCTTTGCCAGATCCTTATCTGAAGACTGGTCAGGTATTTTTGAATACAGTTTTTATGATACAGGATTTGACAGGGAGATCAGAAAGGAGGCCTTCTGGACAACAGTTACTATGTGGGATAATAAATGGCGGATTTTTGTAATCAGAGAGATATCAGACAGCTGATTTATGCAGGTTCTGTGCCGGGAATTAAAGCAACCCTTTATTTTTTATATTATTACAGTTATTACTCAATAACAACAGATATGAGGTATTAAAATATGGATGCAGATAATTTATTTGAAAAAGCTCTTGCTGAAATCGACCGTCTTGTAAACGCAGGCACCGTTATGGGAGACCCTGTTGAGATGGGGGACCGGATTGTTGTCCCTGTTGCAGGATTCGGGTTTGGATTTGGTGCCGGTGCGGGCGGCAGTGAAGGTAATGGTGGTGCCGGTACCGGTGCAGGCGGAGGTGTGTCGCCTGTCGCACTGATAGTCATTGAGAAGAATGTCAGCGGCCCTGAAGGAATAAGAGTTGTTCCGGTGAGAAAACCCGGCCCTATCACCGAGGCTATTACCGCAGTAGGCGAGGATGTCCTTCCCAAAGTTGTTGAAATCATAAAAAAAGAGATGGGAAAGGAAGAAATGGAAGAGAAGGCAGAAGGAAATCCGGAGGATTAATTCTCCGGAAAATTTCTGATGCAGACTGTTAAACCTCCAAAACAATGATTCTACAGATCATTTTTCTTTTTCTGCTGCTGGTCCTTTTAACTGCGGTTCTGCATATTTTTATTTTTCCTGTGCATATCGGGCTTAAAGGTGGTTATCCATTTAAATGTGGGGTTGTTTTTGAATTCCGCTGGGGTATTGCTTCTGTTTCCGGTGATGTGAAGGATGGTTTTCTTACAGTCAGGTTATATGGGTTTAAGGTATTCAGAAAGCCTGTAGATGAACTTAATAAGAATAATTCCGGAGATGAAGAGCAGAAAGATTCCAAATCCGTGGAATCAGAAGATTTAACTGTCGGGGATAAAAAAGATCTCTTAAAGATCATCTGTTTTGCAAAAGATAATTTCCTGACAGAGGAGTTCTCTTCTCTTCTCCGTTTAATTAAGTTTGACAGTCTGCATACCGATATCACAGTCGGTCTTGACGATCCGGTTCTGACCGGGAAGGTGTACGGATATCTGATGGCAGTCAGTGGTTTTCTGTATTCATGCAGAGGTCTCTCTTTAAATGCTTATTCACGGTTTGACAGACCGGCATTTGAGGTTTACTGTGACGGAAGGGTTAGGGTCTGCGGAATTTACAGAATACTCTTCTTTGCATTAAAGACCTACAGGAGGTTAAGGGGGGCAGGCCTTGCCGGAAAGAAGACTGATGCGAAGGATAAGTCCTCAGGTACTAAGGATGGTATTTCAGAGGGCAGAGGTGCTGAATCTTCCTTAAAAGGAATGAATAATCCCGTGTGAATGTGAAGGTGTGATAAATGGCAGGTTCAGTTAAAATCAGTTCAAAAAAAACTTCCGGGAAATCTCTTCTGGCAGATGGTGTAAGAATAGTCCCTCTTGTCAGCAGTCAGGTGATTTCCGGAAATTCCTTCATTCATGCAGATGTCAGACCTGAGTTTCTGCTCTTTTCTGTAAAGGGGAAATATTATTTCTTTAATCTGAATGGTAAATGCATCGAAAATTCCGTGAATGAACTGAATGATTTCCTTTTTCTCGTTGAATCTGAATCTTCAGACATTTTTATCTGATTTACTTTTTTTTAGATAAAGTAAGGATGTTTAATTTATTTCATTGCGTCTCAGGAACGAAAGGCATAATAATATATGTGGTCAGATAACTTTTCTGATTATGGGGGCTAAATTTAAAAATTATATCTGTGCACTGGGTGACACGGATTCTGCGGTTGTGTCTGTCGGGAAGAAAATTGCGGAAAATTGTGGTTTTGAATTCAGGTTTTTTGAGGACCATAGCTCTTTTGAAGATTTAATCCGGGAAAACAGCCCGGAAAATATTGTTGCAGTATTCTCAAACGGTTATTTTCCGGAGAAAGAGTATAATTATAATGGTTCACTGTCCGGTATATTCTCTGACCCGGTATATATCTGCACTGATTCAGATTATATGCTCCCGGTTAATGTAAATGACCATAATGGTGTTGTTTATCTACCTAAAAATGAGTGCGGCAGTGAATTTACATATAATCTGATCTTTCACCTTGTCAGTAAACATTCTGACGGAGTAGAATGCTTCAGGAACCTTGAAAACTACAGGAATTTCTTCCATCGTGCACCCCTACCCTATCAGTCGCTTGATGAGAACGGGAATTTCATCGATGTCAACCTGAAGTGGACTGAGGCTCTGGGCTACAGTAAGGCTGAGGTTCTGGGGAAATGGTTTGGGGATTTCGTATCTCCTGACTGCCGGGATTTTTTTGTACGAAATTTCTTGGAATTTAAAAGAGAAGGTGAGGTCCATGATGTCAGGTTTATGATGGTCAGTAAAACCGGAGAACTGATTTCTGTATCATTTGACGGGTGCATAGATCATTATCCTGACGGCTCTTTTAAGGGTAATCACTGCATATTCAGGAATATCAGTGAGGAGGATAAGACTGGGTGGGAACTTGAAAAGGCGAGGGTTTCACTTCGGTTTACTTCAGATCCTATGGGATGGATCAGTACAGACGGTACAATTATTGATGCCAATGATGCGGCCTGTAAACTCACAGGATACTCTGGTAAAGAGATAGCCGGTCATAATATCTCTGAATTCTATAACGAGATTACTCCCGGTAACTGGGGTGATTTTTTGAGTGACCTGAGGAAAAAAGAGAGTGTTAGTCTTGAAATATCTGTTAATGTCTGTAATGGTCTTAAAATTCCTTTTTTAATCTCGTTTTCCATATTTGTATATAAGGGCAAGGAGTTTATATTCGCTTTCGGGCAGGATATCTCACTTTTAAAAGCACAGGAAAAACTGCTACAGAATAATATCTTCAGTTATGAAAAATATTTCTCCGGTTTTCAGGGCATTGCATATCTGTCAGCTATTAACAGGAAACCGGTTTTCTTCAGGGGCGCTGTTGAGAAGATTACCGGTTATTCTGAGGAGGATTTTATATCCGGAGCTGTTTCATGGGACCGGTTGGTTCTTCCGGAGGATTTGGATGTGATTATTCACCGTGATGAAGAACTTCGTACGGTTCCTGGATTCAGTACTGTAAGGGATTACCGTATTACTACAAAATCCGGTGGCCTCTGCTGGGTGAGGGATTCAATTCGGAATGTCTCTGATCAGGATGGATACCCATTTCTCCTTGCCGGTTCACTTGTGGATGTCACTGAGCAGAAGAAAGCCGAAGAGATTAACCGGAGAAATGAGGAGAGGTACAGGATACTCTCGGATGCTTCTGATCAGGCGGTTGTTGTTCTTGGGGAGGACCATAAAATTCTTTTCATCAATAATTTTGCTTCGGAGATTCTCGGGTTTACTCCGGGGGAGCTTGAAGGTCACAGTCTTATAAATTCTGAAATTCCGGGTAACCTGAATGAGCTTCAGGATATGTATTCCCGCTGTGTAAATTCCGGCAAACTGGTGGAAGGAAATTATTCCGTATTCTCTGACGGGCATGAGAAAATCTTTCACGTCCGGTTTACTCCGCAGAGGGATGATGACGGTTCTGCATCATATCTTCTGACTGCGAATGATATTACGGAGAGTATCAGTATTGAAGAGGCACTTAAGAAAGCGAATCATAAGATGAAACTTCTCTCCGAGATAACAAGGCATGATATTTTAAACTGCATCACTGCACTTGACATCTATGAAGATATGCTCTCTGAAGAGGAGATATCCGAATCTGCAAAGGATGATCTTGAAATGATGATGCTCCTTACCGAACAGATTAAGAATCTGGCGGTTTTTACCCGTGATTATCAGAATCTTGGTTCTTCTGCGCCCAAATGGTACAGAATTGATCATATTGTAGATAAGCAGAAAGAAAATCCCAATCTCAGCTGTGTTAAGGTTGAGAATATTAAAGGCCGTCTTGAGGTCTTCTCAGACCGTATGATTGAGAAGGTCTTTTACAACCTTTTCATGAATTCAGTCTGTCATGGGGGTGATAAGATGGACTTGATTAAAGTATCATTTTCTGATGAAGGGGGCACAGGCGTTATTACGGTTGAGGATAACGGGAAGGGCGTCTGGGATGATAATAAATCAGATATATTCCTCAGAAGTTTTGGTGAAAATACCGGGCTTGGTTTATTTCTGGCAAAGGAGATTCTCTCACTTACAGACACCTCCATTGAAGAATCCGGGATATTTGGTGAGGGTGCAAAATTCGTAATTAAAATACCTCCGGGATCCTGGAGAATTTTCGGGTGATAAGCTGTTTTTCCGGGAATTTGTATTTTTACCCTGCCATTAGGTGCCTCTTATTATCTGCCGAATATTTTATGCCCGGAAAAATGTATTGAGAATTTATGAATATCTCCGCATTCACTCAAACCTGAGTGCTTCAATCGGGTTTAAGTTTGCTGCCTTCCATGCCGGATAAAGTCCTGATATAAGGCTTGTCCCTATTCCGAATGCCATCCCGAACGGAATGTATATCAGGGTTCCGGGATCGTAGAGATATGAAGTTTCCTGAAGCATAACCAGAATTGCAAGGTAACCGCCTGCGAAACTGAATACGGCACCTATCCCCGACCCTAAAAAGCCAAGAATCAGGGCTTCATAGAGGAATGTCTTCATTACCTCCCTTCTTCTTGTACCTATACTTCTGATAATGCCTATCTCTTTTATTCTCTCTGTAACTGACATCATCTGTACGTTAAAGATTGAAACTCCGGCTACTATGAGCGAAATACCACCTATTGCGGTTGTGAACGCAGAAATTTTGCCGAAGGTGTCAAGGATCACCTCAAGTATGGCTTTTGTATCAAAGACATCAACTGTATCTTCTCTTCTGTTCATCTTCTTGTTAATGTCTTCCTTTACAGATTCTATTTCATCAAGGTCTCTTACCTTCACGATTACAAGATTGAAGTCATTCTGGTCATATATTGATGAAAAGGACCTTTCTGAAATGATGAATCCGTTATCCGGACTTATATCAAAACCCATTCCTCTCTCTTCAAGTATTCCGGCAATTCTGAAGCTATCCTCTCCGATCTTTACACGGCTTCCGACTGTAAGATCGTAATCCTTTGCAACTTTTGATCCGGCAAGTGCACCGGACGTTCCCCTCAGCCACTGACCTTCTGCAAGACTGAGGAGAATTTCAGTGTCATCCTCATACAGACCATATATGGAAGAGATCGTGTCATCGCTGCCGATAAATACCCTGTCTGCCGTAGAATGTACGGGTATGACATCATTTGAGCCTGCTGCCCGTTTGATATCTTTTAAATCCCTCTCAGTTATATATTCCTTGACCGATGTTGTGCCCGGCCCCTGCTGTATGCCTCCGTGCGGGTAAATTACCACTGAATCCCCTACATCTGAGAGGGATTCGGAGACCGAGAGGACAAGGCTGTTTCCAAGCATTCCCATGGAGGCAATAGCCGAAACACCTATTACTATTCCTATTATTGCAAGAAGGGATCTCAGCCAGTGAAGCCTTATGCTCCTCTTTGCGAATTCAAAGAAAATGGCAGTACTCATTTTATCACTCCATCTTCTATTCTTATCATTTTATGGGCATACTCTGCTGTGTTTGAGTCGTGAGTGACCATTATAACCGTTTTTCCGGCTTCATTCAGCTCATTCAGCAGGTCCATAACCTGTTTTCCGGTCTTTGAGTCCAGATTTCCGGTCGGCTCATCACAGAGCAGTATCTTTGGGTCATTGACCAGTGCCCTTGCAATGGCAACCCTCTGCTGCTGGCCGCCGGAAAGTTCGGTCGGTTTGTGGTGGATCAGGTTGTCTGTTAAGCCTACTTTGTCCAGCAGTGCCTCACATATGCCTTCTTTGTCGGAATGACGGTATTTCAGAATATATGGGTATTCAACATTCTCCTTTACGGTCAGGAGGGGTATGAGGTTGAACTGCTGGAAGATGAACCCTATAGTGTCCCTCCTGAGATCAGTAAGTTCGTCATCAGTGAGTTTTTTTACATTTATCCCGTCAATATAAAGTTCACCTGATGTCGGTACATCCAGAGAACCCACCATATTAAGGAGCGTTGATTTTCCTGATCCCGAAGGTCCCATAATTGCGATGAAATCGCCCTGGTGTATGTCCAGCGTTATTCCGTCAAGTGCTCTCACCTCTCCAAAAGGGAGTTTGTATATTTTCCTGACATCTTCAAGCTTTATTACCGGAGATCTGGAATTCACAGTTTATTCCTCCAGAAAATGTGAATTCATGGTTATTTTTTCCATGTATGATATATTATCCCACCGACGGCAGCTATAACCACGACTATCAGTATTATTATCATAACCGGCATCCCCTCATCGCCTGCATCTGAGGTCTTTGCTTTTGATGATGTATATGTGTCAGTTTTAACCGGAAATTCCTTTGAATAACTGTTCCCGTCCTCGTCTTTGTACTCGACAATCAGAGGTATCTCTCCCGGTTCATCGGTCTCAAACGTAACTTCAAAGCTTGAGAAGTCATCGGGTTCAAGTTCACCAACTACGTAAAGCCTGTTAGGTTCTGTTGGTTTTGCCGGACTTTTGGTGGTTACAATCACTGACTTGGCAATTTTAAGGCCTGCATTTGTTACATCGCCTGCAATGTACTGTGCTCCGTCCCTGAATCCGGACTCTATGTTGTTTATTACCGGATCTGCATCCTTCTTTCCGGTTCCGGGATTCAGGTTGAGAGTTTTGAAAGATTCATGGTGGTTTATCCCGTTTCTGTAATCTGCGATGAACTGCACCCCGCCTTCAGAGTACGGTGTCACCTCAAAGGTTACTTCTGCATTTTTATTTGCTTCAAGTTCACCGACAAAATAGCTGTTCTGTGTGAATTCTGCGGAGTCGCTCACAGGCCGGACAACCACGCCGGTTACTCTGTTGTCACGGGGATTTCCGATGGATAATTTTATTGTGGATTCCACATCTTTTTTGTACTCGTCCGGCTCGCTGACTACCGATATTTCAAGTGGTGTGCTCTGCACTTTAACAGGGATAAGGTATGAGAGGCTTCCTCCGGCTGAGAAGTCCATATAATATTTCGGGTAATAAATCCCGTCAGGTGCTGCTGCTTTGACTGAAAATGTAAATTCTCTTGATGTTGACGGTCCTATTGCACCCACTGTGTCGTATGACCGTTCATTAATCAGGAGAAGGTCTTCAGAGAAGAGAGTCACTCTTCTGATGTCCACCGGAGATGTGCCTGAGTTTGTAACCTTTACAGTAATAGTTCCTGTATCATACTGCATCAGTGCTTCGGGTTCAACGGTGTATGATGCTATAGATATATGAGTTGCATCCGGGTTTATTATAGCAGATGCCGGTGTGAGCAGTAATGCACATATAATCAGTGCAGCCAGCATTATTCCTTTTATAGATGGTATATGTTTCATATTTTCCTCCTAAATTCCGATAAGCGGCAGATATGACACAATAAGGTATATGATCACCGGGATAATGACTGTTATTGCCGATTTTCTGAAATCAAGCTTTCTGCATTTCATGACTCCGAAGATCCATATATTTGCACTCCAGAAGAGGAATATTAAACCGAGTAATGTTGCTGCGATCATCATTGGATCTGTCAGCATGGTCTGGGTATATGCCTCTATCTGTGCAGGATCTGTCATTGGTCTGATATCAAGGCCGGACATATAATATAATGTTATTATTGCGCCGAATATTCCTCCGATTATCTGGGGCACTGAACCATAGCCCACGATTTCCATCATTCGCTTAAAGGAACCTTCACCTTTCAGAAGGGACGATATGACGAAAAATGCAACTGACCATATCAGCCAGATAATATACGTCATAATCACAGCACCCACAAATCCGACAACGGGCAGAATTCCGGCCAGGAACTGTGCTTCTTCAGGCAGAAGGCCTGCTGATTTCTGGGAGACGATCGCTGCGGCAATTCCGGAGATGAGGCCGAGAATGCTGATGATTATAAAGGGTTTGCTGAGGCTTTCAGGCTGACCGCATAAACCATCAAAAAAGCTTTTTGGTGAAAGAATAATTTCTTTTATCGGTATCATACCGCTTATTATGACTGCATGATATTATAAATATTGCAGATGCCTATTTTCCCGGATATGAAAGATACTGATATGTGTCAGTTTTTTATTTTGCCGATATTTTTGGTTTTGTCTTTAATCCATGGAATCAGCCGCTTTTTTTACTGCAAGCCTCAGCACTGATTCCGGTATGTATTCATATATTCTGCTGCATGTTGTCCCTGCCGGTTTTCCGCCACAGTCTGCGCAGGCCATCCCGCAGTATTTTGAGGGGTCAGGAAGCGGTACCAAATCCTCTATCGGTCTGCCGCCTATCAGAAGAAGACTTTCTGTTGTATTCTCACTCTCCGGCCTCTCCTCATATCTTATCACAAAACCCTGTTTTTTCATTATGATATCTGTGTCCTTTATCACTTCACTTAAACTTCTGCCCGTATCAGGACAACGTAATGGTGGTCCCGAAGGATCGCCGGATACGAAAACAGTTACAGTAACCGGTCTGCATTCGTTATCATCGGGAAAATTACTCTTGTAGATATTGTTATTCGCATTACCATTGTCACTGTTTTTGTTATTCATCTCATTATCTCCGGTAAATTCCTTATCTGTCCATTCCATTATCTCATCCCTGACTTCCCTGAAACTTTTAAGGATGTCCTCATCAGAACCTGAGAAGAGATAAGGGTCTGGGAATTTTTTCTCAGTTATCCTCTCCGTCGCAGGCAGTTCATGATTATCAGGGTCATAATCACATGCAATAACAATTTCGTCAAATTTTACATCCCGGTATTCCGATACGTGCAGAGGAGTTTTTCCGGAGATGTCAATGCCGATCTCCTTTAGCACTTCTATTGTATGTGGATTTACTGATTCTGTCGGGTTTAATCCTGCACTGAATGCTTCATATTTATCTCCGGAGTAATGGTTCAGCAGTCCCTGTGCCATCTGTGACCTTCCTGCATTATGGTTGCAGATAAATAATACCTTCCTCTTCATTTTCGTCTCCAGTTTAACCTTCTGAAATGGATCATGGATTGTAGGTTATGAATCATTGATTGTGAATTATTCCGGAAATTTAAGCTTAAATTTATTTAATTGAAGAGAGGATCAGTCTCAAACATGTTGATGAGAATATCTGCGAGTCTGGAATAAGCCAAAACAGGATCGCCGCCTTCTGCCGGCGGGAGTGAGACTAATCTGCATTCTGTCCTGTCAGATACCGGCAGGTAATGTGCTCTCATACGGGCGTTTTCACACAGGAATATTATCATACTGTATTTTCTGTCAGATATTCTGCCTATTGATTTTGATGTAAGCCCGGAGGTATCAATCCCTCTCATATTAAGGGCTGATATTGCGTATGGATCAACACCTCCGGGTATTAAGCCAGCACTATCTGCATGAAATTTCTCTGAATATCTGCTGTTTATTATGGCCTCAGCCATCTGTGATCTCACTGAATTATATGTGCAGATGAATAGAATCTTCTGTTTTTTCACCATAATTACGATATTTTTTCTGTATTAGTATTATTCCTGCCCGGTCCCCTTTAATCCTTTTTTTCCTGCCCGGAATCTGACATGTGCCGGTTTCTGCGGTGCGGTTTTTTCGACCGGAGTTTCCACTGATTTTTTCTGTATATCAAAAATCCGGCAATAACTGCCAGAACAATGCCGATGATTACCATAATTCCGGTTGTGAAATCCGCAACAAGTATATCTCTGATGTACTCCGTACCAAGAGCGATAACGGTACAGCCAAGAATAGATCCCGATATTACGGCAATCATTACTTTTAACGGAGGTATGCCGATCATCCTGCCGACTATTGGTGTTGATACGCCGCCTGTACCCTGCATTGGTATCATTACAAAGATTGCAAGACCTATGGTTGAAAGTCTCTCAATATATTTATGCTTCTCAAAAAAATCCTGTCCGGCTTCCATAAAGGATTTCATATACCTGTCACCGAGAATCGGAATCTTCAGTGCAAGGTCGAAATTGAGCACCATGAAAAGTGATGACAGTATGTCCATCAGGGCCACTGAAAGTGCTATGAGCCACCAGGGCACTCCCATAGCAATACCGAGCGGAATTACAGATTCCTTCCCTGCCGGAGGGACGAAATAGATGAACATCAGGCCGGCAAGTGTGAGAAATTCGCCATAGGGCATTGAGATGTACAGTCCGCCAAGATAGGCGATGCCTAATATAAATGGAAGAAAAAACCTCAGTAATATCATCATGTATCCGGAAATATTTATAACCGGGATCTCTTCTTCAGTCATTTCAATAATTATGATTGTTAAAACCTGATAAAATCAGGGTATATTCCGGTTGCCAAAAGAGAATAAAAGGTCTGATTTATCTGAATATCTCCGGAGTTACGCAGGGATTTCTGACCTGGCAGTTAATTGTCCGGAGAAGAGATGGTTGTTTTTCTCCGGAATTATTCATAATTATCTCTCAGATCTTTCGTCTTTGCGGCAGTTCACTCTGGCAGTTCTGATATTCTTCTCATCGCCTCACGCAGCCTGTCCGTTCCGGCGGCGTATGAGAGGCGAATCCATCCGGGTGTGTTAAAGGCAGTACCGGGAGTTGCTGCAACATGGGCTTCATCAAGCCATCTTGCGGCGACTTCTATGTCATTGCCGCCTGTGTACACATAGGCATAAAATGCACCTTCTGCCGGGGCTGTCCTCATACCCATATCTGAAAGTGCACCTGTGATATACTTTCTCCGGTTGTCAAACTCCTGCCTCATATTTTCAACGCAGGACTGATCCCCTCTAAGTGCAGCAACAGCCCCCCACATCGCAAATGTTGTCGGGTGGCTTATTGTATGCTGCTGGATCTTTGTCATAGGTTTTATGATCTCATCCGGTGCCGAGGCATATCCTATTCTCCAGCCTGTCATTGCATATGCCTTTGAAAAGCCGTTTACGGTTATAGTTCTCTCGTGCATGTCGCCGAGTGATGCCACCGAGATGTGCTCTTTTTCGTATATAAGTTTCTCATAAATCTCATCCGCAAGTGCGATTATGTCATTGTCCTCGCATATGTCTTTTATGAGATTAAGTGAGTCCTGATTCAGAACAGAACCTGCCGGGTTTGAAGGAGTGTTGAAGATTAACATCCTGGTCTTTGGTGTAATCTTTTCAAGAACATCGTCCTTTAACTGGAAGTGTACATCGTCTAAAGGATGGTGGACAGGTTTTCCGTCTGCAAGCATGACAATCGGGTCATATGATACCCATGATGGGTCAAGTATCAGGACTTCGTCACCTGGATTTATACATGCCTGGACACCCTCATAGATGGTATCCTTTGCACCACAGGAGACTATGATGTTATCCGGTGTGGTGAAAACCCTGTTCTCACTATTCAGCTTGTCTGATATTGCGGAGCAGAGTTCCGGAATGCCTCTGCTCGATTCGTAGTGGGTTTTGCCCTCATTTAAGGCATTTATGCATGCCTCGGTGATATGGCCGGGAGTGTCAAAGTCAGGCTCGCCTATTGAGAGAGATATAACATCTATTCCCTCTTTTTTCATGCGGCGTGCTTTGTCTGTGATCTCGATCGTTGCCGACGGGGGTATTCCCTGAATTTTTTCAGAGAGTTTTCTCATAATTAATTAACACCGGAAAAAAAGGAACTAATTATTTAAGTCTCTGTACGAGCTTTATTGCAGATTCAACGGCACGCTTTGCGTAGTCGATTCTCTGTGTTGCCTCAAGCCTTGTCATGCCCGGACCTGAAATTCCGAGTGCTACAGGTTTGTCATATTCAAGTGAGAGATCGATTATCTTCCTTGCCGCATGCTGGACCACAATTTCATCGTGGCTTGTTGCACCTTCAATGACGCATCCGATTGTCACAACAGCATCTATATTGTCGTCTTTGAGGAGTTTTTTGATTGCAAGGGGCATGTCATATGCTCCGGGTACGTAAATTCTGTCAACGATCTCAGCACCGAGGAACTTTGCGTGCTCCTCTCCCTCGATCTCCATCATATATGTAAGGTCGCGGTTGAATTCCGCAACTACGAATCCTAATTTTATTGTCATTTCAAATCCTCTTATTGATTATATTCTGATATAGCTATAATACCCTACCTTCGTGCCGGGCCGGCATCGTCAAAACCCTGCCTCTGGCCTGTACCGGCCTCTTTTACAAGTGCCTCAGGGTAGAGTATCAGTTTGACTGCATTGACTGCATGCTCCCTTGTTCTTCTCTCTGCAAGCCATGCAAGTTCGTTTTCGTCTTTTGCCTCGTCTTCGTGGACAAAAACCTCAATAATATGGGTGTTTGTCATAAGCTGTGCTTTGATAAGTCCCTGTGAAGCTTCATGGGCACACATCTTGTCCTTATCAACACCGCCGGGCATGCCGAGAGCCATGACAATGTCGCACGCCCTTTCTTCTATCATTTTTTTGCAGGCGACGGGGAGGTCCTTCACTCCCGGGACTGTGACCCTCTCAACTGCAACACTTGCATGTCTCTTTATCTCATCCACTGCCATTGCACCCATATTAACACGGGAGAAGGTTGTGTCCACAATTCCGATCTTCATAATAAATACCTGGCTTATATCTTCAGAACGTCTGCGGCAGCTTCTGTACCTGAACTCTCCACTTTAAATCCAAGTTCACGAAGGGCCTTTTCAGCAGCAGAGACGACCGATAGGACTTCAGGTATGCCGGTTGCACCCATTGTGCCTATACGGAATATTTTGCCCTTGACGTGGTCCTGTCCGCCGGATATCTCAATGCCGTACTTCTTGACCGCTCCCCTGAAGTCACTGTCGATTATTCCGTCCGGGTATGATATCGCGGTTGCAGTGTTTGAGTAGGTATGGAATTTATCTGTCTGGCAGAATAGTTCAAGTCCCCATGCGCCTGCGGCTGCACGGACAGCCTCAGCCATATTTTTGTGTCGTGCAATCCGGTTTTCAAGACCTTCCTCTTCTATAATTCTGCATGCCTCGCGCATAGCAAAGAAGAGCGGGACTGCGGGTGTAAAAGGCGTCTGGTCCTTTGCCGCACTCTTTTTGTATGCTGCAAGATCAAGGTAAAAAGGCCTCTTCTCAGCGAGATTCTCCCAGGCCTTCTCTGATGCGGATACCGCAGAAAGACCTGCCGGTGCGGCGAGGCATTTCTGTGACCCGACCACTGTAACATCAGCACCCCATCTGTCTGCAAGAACTTCATCGCCTGCGATGGATGTAATGCCGTCCATAATGAAGAGTGCATCGTACTTCCTGCAAAGCCTTCCTACCTCCTCAGCCGGATTTTTGATTGCCGCGGATGTTTCATTGTGGACAAGTGTTACAGCCTCTGTGCCCTCCTCAAGAGCCTTTTCAAGCTCTTCGAGAGGAAGCGGTGTCCCCCATTCGGATTTGAATTCTGTGGCCTCTTCTGCATAGATCTCACTGATCTTAAAGAGCCTCTCACCAAACTTGCCGTTTACAAGTGAAGCGACCTTCTTTCCGGCGCAGAAGTTCGCAACCGATGCCTCCATTGCGGCAGTGCCTGACCCGGAGATAACCATTATGTCATTCTCCGTTCCAAACATCGGTTTTAGCATTCTGTTTAAGTCTTTCAGGCATTCCCCGAACTCCGCTCCGCGGTGGTTTATTGCCTGTCTTGCCATTGCCATCCTGACACGCTGGGGCATCGGGACAGGTCCTGGCATCATGAGAAGTGTTTCGTCCTGCATAATAAATCAGTTGTAATAATGTTTTCAGTTAAAGGCAATTTATATTGTCGATAAATGATCAAAAGAATTCTGAAAAATGCCGGGTGATTATGGGATAGTTGCCGGAATTTTTTCCGGCGGGTGAAATCTCCGGCATAAAAATGTATGGAGATAATCAGAATTAATTTCAGGCTTATTAAAATAAGCCGCTTTCTGCAATAATTTTTAGAATCTCTGCAATTAAACTTAGAAATGTCGCCCAGTCAAACATCAGTAAACCTCTCCTCTTATTATATTTACTCCGGCCATATTTTCTGTTGGGGATATGGCCGGATAAGTAGTCTGCTTTACCGTTATAAAAAGTATTTATGAATAATTTTTGTTTGGCTATTCTTTCCGTCTGATTTAATAAAAGAAATATTATTTCACTAAATCGCTCCGAGCGGGCGATAATTTCTGAACTGAAAACCAATATTTAGTCTGCCTGCCCCGATATTTCCGGCAGTGGTGACTAAGACCGAATCTGACAGTTCAGGTTTTTCAGAGCATGTAAGCCTTTACATACATCTCAAAATCCTTCAGATCCTCTACAATTGTCTCGACATCGGGCAGCCCTGAAATCGTATCCGGAATCTGGTCACATACTCTGCCGATAAACCTGACTTTGTTTTCAACCGCTGCTTTCCAGTCATTCTTCGCATCGCCGATGAATACTGCATTTTCCGGTTTTACGCCTGTATCTTCAAGAATTTTTCTGATATGTGATGCTTTCGTCTCAGGCGATCCAAATACTCCATTAAAATACCTGTTTATGCCCTTCTCCTTTATAATCTCCCTTATTTCATCCTGAGGTGTTGCAGATACCACATACAAAGGGACCTTGCCCAGTATTCCGGAGAGGAACTCCTCTGCTCCTGATACAAACGGGCTGTTTATCACCTCATGCTTCACAATCTTCTCAAAATTCTCCGATAACTCCTTTATCTTTTCATCAGTCAGTTCTTTATTGAGTATTTCTGCGTAGATATGTCTGAACTTGTCAAACCGGGGCATCCCTCCGTTCTCAAGGTGATAATCTATTATTTTCTTTAGATCTTCAGGTTTTTCTCCGGAAAAAATCTCACTGAATGCTTTTGTCTTTGCAGAGACCGATTCAAGGATCACTCCGTCAAAATCGAGTATTATCAGGTCAATCATTGAATCATGTTTTATCCGCCACCCTAAATAATGTAAACCCTTCGATTACCCTTTGGGGTTGGTGTGAACAGCTATATGACACGCGTCCATAAACAATTAATTAAAAGAGATTCATTATAATCTGTATGTCTTTAATATCCATAATATCCGGTTCTGCATCTGATGAACAGATTGTTGAGAGGACAATCCGTGTGCTTGATGAAGCCGGCATTGATTATGACTACCAGATATTGTCTGCGCACAGAAATCCTGATGAACTTGATGAATATGTGAAGAATTCTGACTCACTTGTATTCATCTGTATTGCCGGACTTTCTGCAGCACTTCCCGGAGTTGTCGCCTCAAAAACTGATAAACCGGTGATAGGTGTGCCTGTTTCGGGCACTCTTGGCGGAATTGATGCGCTGCTTTCAATTGTGCAGATGCCGCGTGGCGTCCCTGTAGGCTGCGTTGGTATTGACAACGGAGCAAATGCAGCGCATCTTGCAGTAAAGATTCTTGCAGTTGCCGGGAAACTGTAATTCCTGATATAAATCCGGGTTTCCGGCAGAATAGTTCACAATCTGTTTTTTTATATGCTGAGATATCAGTTTGCTGTTTTCCCGGACCTTCAAAGTGTTCTGAATGTCTTAAAAAAGTATTTATCTCCGGAATCAGTTCCGGTTATCGAGTGATTCCCTTACTATTTTTATTGCGCAGAGTTCGCCGCACATTGAGCAGGTCTCAGTCTCGCCGTCTCTATCATGGATGCTTCTGGCATAATCACCATACACGGCATGTGAAAACTGTGCATTCCAGTCGAGATTTCTCCGGGCAAAAGCCATCCCCGACTCCCCCTTGTCAAACCATTTATCTCCTTTACGGGCACGGTCGCCGACATGGGCGGCAAGTTTTGCAACTCTTGTACCCTCTCTGATGTCATCAATATCCGGGAGAGCCAGATGCTCTGAGGGTGATACCATACAGAGGAAGTCTGCGCCGCTCATAGCAGCGATAGAGCCGCCTATTGCACCTGAAACATGGTCATATCCGGGGAAGATGTCGGTCACAAGCGGCCCGAGGAGGTATAATGGCGCATTTCCGGTGATCTCTTTTATGAACCTGACATTGTAGTCTATCTGATCTATCGGGATATGTCCCGGTCCTTCAATCATCCGCTGCACTCCTCCTTCAAGTGCCCTCTGTGAGAGATCGCCGAGTGTCATGTACTCTGTTGACTTTGCTCTTCTTCCTGCATCTATGACAGCTCCCGGCCTCATTCCGTCCCCGAGCGAGATTATAGTCTCGTTTTCGGCCAGAATTTCAAGCAGATAGTCATATTCGGAATATAGAGGGTTTTCCTCGCCTGTTGAGGCTATAATTGCGGTATGAAATGCCCCACCCCTTGAGACAACGCCGGTAACTCTTGGGTCCTTTCTGAGTGATTCTAAGGAGTCCTTATTTACTCCGCAGTGAAGGGTAAGGAAGTCGACACCTTCCTTGCAGTGTTCCCTGATTACACTGAATAAGAGGTCCGGAGTTACGTCCAGCGCATTGCCTGCACGCTTTACTGCCTCATATATCGGCACAGTACCGGTGGTTGTATTAAGGGAGAGGATTTTTTTCCTGATTTCCTTTAAGTCTCCTCCGGTTGAGAGGTCCATAATAGCGTCTGCCCCTTCTGCTATTGCGCATGCCGCCTTTTCAAATTCGTATTCCGGACTGCATCTTGCACCTGATGTGCCGATATTTACATTGACCTTTACTGTGCAGTTTTCCCCTATTGCTATCGGGTCGTGCTCCCGTACAGGGTTTGCCGGTACTACAGCCCTTCCATTTGCCACAGCCGATGCAAGCATTTTGCCGTCAATGCCTTCCTTTTGTGCTGCCCTGGCAATTATATCCGGAACTACTGAGTTGCATTTTTTTACAAGAGTACTCATGGATATACTTTAGTCCTGATTAATTTAAACAGTAATTGCATGACAGTTGAGTGGATAAGAGGAACCGGATATTATGCCAATTCGTATGTATGCGGGAATGTTCTTTTCGATGCCGGAATTATGCCCGATCAGATATCCGGGTATTGCGATGAAATAGATACAATAGTACTTACACACTGCCATTATGATCACATTGCCCACGTGAAGGAGATACAGGCACTGACTGGTGGAAAAGTCTGCATACATCATCTGGATGCTCCCGGTCTTACTGAAGGGAGTATTAGTCTTTCAGTGATGTTTGGAGAGAGAAGTCCGGGAATAATTCCGGACAGGATTTTAAATGACGGCGATGTCATATCCGGAATTAAGATCATTCACACTCCGGGTCACACCCCCGGAGGAATCTGTGGTTATATCGAAGAAGAGAAAGCCCTGATGTCCGGTGATACCGTCTTTACAGACGGAGGTTACGGGAGATTTGACTTTCCGGGCGGAAGCGCAGACGATCTTGAAAAATCCATAGATAAATTATCTGTGTATGATATTGAGGGCCTCTATCCCGGCCATGGAATACCGGTACAGTCCAATGGGAAAGGACATATTCTCTCTGCCCTGAAGATGATCAGATTATACTGATGATAAGGCCAAATGGTCTCTGAAATACTCTGTGGAAAGGGGATATATTGTCTTCTTTTTAAAAACAGCTCATCCTCTGTTGCTGTCGGCAGTCTTGGAGAGTTCACCTTTAATTCCGGGTGGCACATCTATGCCGGCTCTGCACTTGGTCCTGGCGGGCTTAAGAGAGCACTCAGGCATGCCAGGATTAACCGGGATAAGTGCGGTAATCTGAGATGGCATGTTGATTACATATCTGCATCCCCGGACTTTTCACTTGAGTTTATCGTAGCTGCAAAGACCTCTGAAAGACGGGAATGCGAGGTTGCAGGAAATATAGGGGGCACAGGCATCAGAAATTTTGGTTGCAGTGACTGCGGGTGCGTTTCGCATCTCTTCTATCGTGAAATCTGTCCGCTTCATGAAGTAAATGAGGCATTTAAGGGAGCCGGGCTGGTACCTTTTACAGTCAAAACAATATTTTGATGAACTTATATTCTTCTGCCGGGTTAAACTGCTTTTAACAGTTCTGAATTTTTAGCCCGGAATTATGAATATGCCCGGTGTTCCGTCATTATGCTTCTAATTTTTTTGAAGACAAATATCAAATAATTTAAAGTCGTGTTTTAATTATGAAGGTACTTGGTATTTCCGGGAGTATGAGAAATCAGGGCAATACAGCGATGTTAATAAAGAGGATTCTTGCACATATTCAGGCAGAAGGTTGTTCTGAGATTGATACGGAGTTTATCACTCTTGCAGGCAAGGATATCAAGCCCTGCATCGGATGTGAGTTGTGCAGGGATAAGAAGTGGTGTGTCAGAGGGGGTGACTGGGATGATATTGCTGAAAAGGTTGTGGACTGTGATGTTTTAATCATTGGTGCCCCCACTTATTTTTATGATGTAAACGGACAGACCAAAAATTTTATAGACAGGACTTATTCTCTCTATCATGACCGCAAACTTGGGGGTAAAAATGCTGTTGTTGTCGCTGTCTGTGCAGACCGTGGATGTGAGAGAACTCTTGAAACACTTGAAGGTTTTGTAAATACCCATAATTTTTCATCGCTTGGTTATATCTCCGGCAGGGGATTTGGTGAGGGGGATGTCCTCAGAGATGAGCATGCTGTTAAAAAAGCTATTGATATTGCCGAAAAAATTATGAAACTTCTCTCCAACACACATCGTGAAGGAAAGAGGTGATTTTTTTATAACAGACAATAATTTTTTATTATATCCTCTTCAATTCTATTCTGATTCTATATAGGCAGTTACACCGATTGATAAAACATTGTTGTCAAAAGATGTTGCCTATCAATATATTGAGGTAGAGGATGGCAAAAATAAATATTGAACGATACTTTGAAGAAAATAACGGGATGTTATTTCCTGCAGAATTCACAATAAGCCTTGACAGTTCAGATCAGGAGCTTATGGATGAGATGTCCAAAGATTATAATCTGCTTACTGTTGAGCCTGGTCAGGATAAAATCATTGTTTCACTGCCATCCAAACGTTCAATGATTGAAGGCGCTGCGGATCAGATTAATGATCTGATCGACAGGGTAAAACTGTCCTGGGAAAATGCCGGAGATAATATTCCCTCTGCCGATATTAATATTTCTGACGACTCTTCTTCAGATTCTGAATACACGGGCGATTATCAGCTGATAAATGAATATTCCTCTCCCGGTTTTGTAAGTAAGCTTATACCTGAGAAGAGTTCACTGCGTGATCATTTAAGGTTTAAATCCTCTTCCAGAGTCTGGGCTGACAGTTCCGGGGATGAAATATCTGAAGATGCTCATTCTGCCGGAGATAAACTTAATTTTCCGCTTCTGAAAAAGAGCAGTCCTCTGGATCCGGATTCTGGTGGTTCTGCCCTGACAGAGCCGGCTGGGAGGCAGGAGTCCTGTTTACCTGCTGAATATGTCGCAGAACAATTCCTGCCGGGTGCTACTGAAGATTCTGTTCCGGATGAATTTGCAGAGGATATTGGAACTGAGGATTTCCTGAATATTGATGAAATTAGTGGTATTTCCGGTTTTGAAGAATCCGGAGATGTACCTTCTTCTGCTGATGCTCTCTTTGGATCCGATGAATCCCTGTCAGATGAAGAATTGGTTTTGCAGAATTCAGGGCTTGTTCTCCCTGATCTGCCGCCTGAGGACTCTGATTTCCTCTCTTCAGCCCCTGCTGATCTCTCCGATGATTCTATGCTTTCTGAATTGTCTTTTATTCCGGAGGATATATCTGAAGACGATGAATTAACTTTTGATGACAGTTTATCGTCTGTTATTCCTGAAGATGCTTTTTGCGGCGAATTTCCGGATGAATTCGGTGAAGAGGGGTATGCTCCTGTTCAGGATGAGTTATCCGGTGATTATTCTGATTTGGATGCCGCTTTGGGTGATGATTTATTATCTGAATCTGACTTTGATGCTAAAGGTTCTGTTCCGGACAGGTTTATCGCCCCGGGTTATGATGATACAGAAAGTTTAGTACTGCCTGATCTCCCCGGCGGAGGGTCTGAAATTCTTTCATCTGATTCTTCGGAGTCTGAAATTATCTCTGATCTTATCCCTGATAATGCAGAACTGGAGAACCTCAGTGATTCCATTGCTTTTGAAGGTCTGGACGAATTCGGTGATCTGAGCGATATTGACGATGTCACTGCTGAAGCTGTAGAGAGCGTCTCCGGTTCAGAAACAGTTCTCCCTGATCTCCCTGACGGTTCTGATGACCTTAGCGGATATTCTGATGATCTTAGCGGTTTTGAAGATATTGATAATTTTGAAGGTCTGGACGAATTCGGTGATCTGAGCGATATTGACGATGTCACTGCTGAAGGTGTAGAGAGCGTCTCCGGTTCAGAAATTGTTCTCCCGGATCTCCCTGACGGTTCTGATGACCTTAGCGGATATTCTGCTGATCTTAGCGGTTTTGAAGATATTGATAATTTTGAAGGTCTGGATGAATTCGGCGATCTGAGCGATATTGATGAAGTCACTGCTGAAGCTGTAGAGAGCGTCTCCGGTTCAGAAATTGTTCTCCCTGTTCTCCCTGAAGATTCTGCTGATCTTAGCGGTTTTGAAGATATTGATAATTTTGAAGGTCTGGATGAATTCGGCGATCTGAGCGATATTGATGAAGTCACTGCTGAAGCTGTAGAGAGCGTCTCCGGTTCTGAATTTCTTACTGAGTTATCTGAAGTGCCGTCAGAAGGCCTTTCAGATGAATTAGCTGATGATTTATTGTCAGATTACTCTGATGATTTTGCAGAGGCTGAAAGTTATTCAGGGGCCACGGATGCAGGGTTCATTGCCGGGGAATCCGGAACTGAACCTAAAATTTCAGCATTGCCTGAATACCCCGATACTGATAAGCCCACTGATGAGGATTTTTCCGGAGATGAAGAGGAATATTTCCGTAATCTTACAGAGGGTGATCCTTCAGACTCTTCAGGCTGGTCCGGCCTTGGAAGAGTTCTTGCAGAAAAAGGCATGAGTGAAGAGGCAGAATATGCCTTCAACCAGGCGGTTAATCTGGATTTTGGCAATGAAGAGGCTTTAATGGGTCTCTTTTACATCTTTAAAGGTAAGAAATGCTATGGTGAAGCAGTTGAATTTATCACTGTTTTGATCCGGAAGAAGCCTTGGGACTCCTCATTATTGTATGAAAAAGCAATTGTTGAAGAGATGGCAGGGAATAATGAAGTTGCAGAGAGGGAACTTAAAAAAGCTGTCATTCTTGATCCGGAAAACACTCTCGCGTGGGCTAAACTGGCACTTATACTTGTGAAGAAGGGCAGAAAAGAGGAGGCCCTTGAATGTTATTCCGAGCTTACAAAATTAAAACCGGGAGTATCTGAAGTATGGTATTCAAAAGGTCTTGTACTGAAATCCCTCCAGAGAACTGATGAGGCTCTCTTTTCATTTGAAAAGTGTCTTGAGATTAATCCGGCAGATGATGATGCACAAAAGGAGAAGGCAGGTATCCTGTTGGCTGAGGGTAAGTACAGTGATGCTGAGCGGGTCTATGAAGGTGCTTTGAAATCTGATCCAAAATCCCTGTGGGCTTTATCCGGCCTGGCCCTGTCATATGAAAATACCGGGCATAATGAAAAGGCCCTGAATGTTTATAATAATATTCTGGAGATAAATCCGGCTGACATTTCTGCCCTTGAAAAGAAGGCCGAAATACTTCTCAAAAGCCATCTGTTTGCTGAAGCAAAGGATGTTTACATTGAGATCTCTTCACTTGAACAGGATAATGCTGACATCTGGCTGACCATTGCAAAACTCTCTGAAAACAGCGGTCAGTTTGATGAAGCAATGGAAGGATATAACCGTGTCCTTAAAATTGACCCTGCCAATCAGGATGGTCTGCGTGGAAGAATTCGCGTGCTTGTATCTCAGGGCCGGTATGAAGAATCTCTTCCTGATTATAACTTTCTGATAATTCAAAACCCCTCTGATGCTTCCCTGATAGCTGATAAGGCAATAGCCTGCATCAGAACCGGAAAGCCTGATGAGGCAATAGTACTTTACAATTCTGCATTAAATCTTGATAAGAAGAACACCAAAATCCTCATGGAGCTGATAGATCTTCTGACATCACTTGGGCGGCTTGAAGAGGCTCTGCCGGTTTATGACAGACTGATCTCTCTTATGCCTGAAGAGACTGATCTTTTAATCTCAAAAGGACTTATTCTGGCCGGAGTAAAGAGGCACCGGGAGGCTGTAAGCTGTTTTAACCGTGTGCTTGCCAAAAAGCCGGGCGACCCTGAAATAATGCTGAATCTTGGCATATCACTTCTCTGCCTCGGTGAAAAGGAAAAAGCGCTCCGGTGCTATAAAAAGTCACTTGAAGCCGATCCTGAATTCGGCAACAGATGGCTTGAATCCGGAATCAGTGCTGCCTCATTTTTAATGGCCAAAGAACCGGTTATATCTGGCAGTTCTGAAAGTTATGGATATAAAAAGGATTTTGCTGATAAGGAGAGAAAAGCAGAGATTAAGCGTGATCCTTACGGTCATGGGCGTGATTATCCCTATGGTATCTCCGGAGAAGATCTCGAAAAATATGCACGGGAGTTTTCAGAGGATAAAGTCCCGGCTGAACGGCCGTCAGGCCGGGATATTTCCGGCAAAATTCCGGATGAGAGACCAGGAGATCCCAATGAACTGGTAAGGAAAGGGATTGAACTTACAAAATCCGGATATTATGACATTGCAGAAAAATCATTGATCCAGGCGCTTGATATTGATGATTATAATGAATCCGGATATTTTTCACTTGGTGTGCTTTATGGTAAGACCGGCAGATATACTGAGGCTATTGACTGCTTTGAGAAGGTTCTGATGATTAATCCATCAAATAAAAAGGCAGGGCGTGGTATTATTATGGCACGGAATAAGGCCTGATGCTAAATTCTCTCTTTTTATACGTATTTTACTGAAAAAATTGAGGTTTTCCGATTTTTAACCTGCTAAGTTATAATTTATTCTGATATATTATTGGATTATTTCGGGCTGATGGCTGACTGAATATCCGGCAAAAGGGATTATTTATAGTGAACAGCATAACATTTGGGATAATCGGAGTGTAAAGGAGATTATTCCAGAATATGCACTTATACCGCACTTTATAGTAATAAGCAAACTTTCCGGATCCTTCCGGAAAGTTCTTTATTATACTGTATTATTTCCGGAAAAACCATCTCATCCTTTTTGGTTTATTCCCGTCTTCTGTCTCTCTGATCTCTTCCATATCATCTTTTCTGACTTTTCCTTCGAGTGCAGGTTTAATTGCAGACTGGAGGGCAACGGAATGAGCTGCGGCCTGTGCCTGAAGGTGTTCTATCATTTTGTTGAGGTCTTTAATTCTCTCATCCCTGTCAAGAAGTATCTGGTCAGTCATCGTCATGCTCATTGACTCTATCCTTGCAATCTCTTCTTTTAAGTCATCTATTCTCTGGACTTTTTCTTCGAGGAATCTGCTGTAAGTCTCTTTCAGTTCGATCTGGTGATTTATCTCTTTCCTGAGAGAGAGGATCTCGTTGTCTTTTTCTTTGATTGAAGAATGCAGTTTATTGTAATCCTCCGGAATTTTTGCCGGAGTATTTTCTCCCGCATCAAGTGCTTTTGTGCATGCTGCAATCATCCATTCTTCTTTTGTAAGGCCCTCTCCTTCAGCTGCTTTTGTAATCCTAAAAGCAGTTTCATCATCTATTGCTATTGTTACTCTCATCAGTATATCACCGGCTTTAATCTATTTGTCCAGAGAAATTTTAAGGTTTAACTTTATTGCGGGATTTTCGGGGTCAATCTCACGTGCTTTATCAAAACAGGATTTAGCCTCACTGGTTTTGTTCAGTTTTGCAAGTGCAACACCCTTATTGTTCAGTGCTGCTGCATTTTCCGGACTGATTCTGATGGACTCGTTAAAACTCCTGACGGCCTCTTCCGGATTTCCGGTATGAAAGAGTGACAGACCACGCCTGAACCAGATCTCTGCATCTTCTGTTTCAAGTTCGATTGCTTTATCAAAGCATTTAAGTGCCCTTTCGTATAGTTCTGCCTCTGAGAGTGCCACCCCTTTTTTGTACCAGTATCTGACGCCGACTTTCATTTAAAAATCCCGAGTTATCATGTGAGGAATAACTGAACTATTCCAATCAGTTATTATTTATAAAATATCTCTATTAACTGTTTGGTAACTATTTTCTTATTGTTATTGTAATTATAATTAATTATCTCTACTTCTTCTTTTTTTAATCCTCTCTATAGGTCTTAATGATGATTTTAATTTTAATATTGGCTTTGTTTTCAATATTGTGGTTATATTGGCCGATTATTCATTATTGATCTGTAATTTTGTATATTGTATATTATATGGTTTGGATAATCCATTTTGATATTCTTTTATGTATGTCAATGTTCGGTTAATATCATTAATTCTGTTTTTTAATTACTGCCCGGAAAAATGATTGTTGGCTCCTGTTTTTTTTAAAATTGCCTGATTGTAATTATGTTTACAGTTCTGACAGTCCCTGATGCTGAACTCCGGATAATTATTATGTACAATAGAATTTATCTCCGGTTGAATCCTATTTTTAGAGAGGATTTTATAAACATATGGTGTATTTATATGGATTTCAGAATTATTGAAGATGCTATAGACAGAGCAGTCTCAGGCGATGCCTCTGTCCGGGTTAATGAAGCTGATATTTCCGGGGATTTGAGGTTTTTAGCCGGAAAAGTCAATTGTCTGATTGAGAAGAACAGAGTGCTTAACGATGCCGCGATAATGCAGGCACGATTTGAATCATTTCTGACCAATAATCCTCAGGCAGTTGCAGTACTTGCTGCCGACAGGAGAATTATTTATCTTAACCGTGAATATGAGCGCCTCTGGCGAGGTACCCACGATGAACTTATAGCTAAGAATCTTTATGATTTTGATATTAATATTGTCGGGGGGGATGATCTATATGCCTCTTACAGGACAAAGAAGAATGCAGTTTCTGAACTTGAAATCCGCTGGAAGAATGGCGAAAAATCATATGTAAGGCTTTTTCAGACTCCTGTTATAAATGCAGACGGTGAGATTGATGTCAGCTATTATACCTTTCAGGATATGACTCATGAGAGGGAAGAGATGGAAGAGATCGAAAGGCTTCAGAAGCGTGCTGAAACTTTCCTGAAAGAGAATCCTCAGGCTATAACCGTTCTTGCATCTGATAAACACAGGCTTGATCTAAATAAGGAGTATGAGCGTGCATGGCGTGGAAGCTACAGTGAGCTTATGGCGAAGAAACTGTATGACTTTGACATAGAAATCACAGGAGGGGATGACTTTTATGCGTCATATGATACTAAGAGAAAAGCCGTCACTGATATGACAATCTCCTGGAAGGACCGGACGCAGACTCATCTGAGACTTTTCCAGTGCCCTATTCTGGATGAAAATGGTGAGATAGATGTCAATTATTATATCTACCAGGACAGGACTGCCGAGGTTTCACAGAGCGATTACATGAACCGGGAGGTTGAGAGGGTTTCAGCCAACCTTGAGATGCTTGCCAGGGGAGAACTTGATATGAATCTCTCGGTTGGTGAGGCCGATGAATATACCGGAGATTACCGTGCTCTGATGGAAAAGATCAATACAAACCTTGGCATGGCGAAGGACGGCATACATAATCTCGTTATTGAAGCTGAGAAGATTGCTGAGATATCTTCCAGAGGAAGATTTGACGAGAGGTCCGATACCTCAAAGCTTACCGGAGATTATCGTAAAGTTATAGAAGGGTTTAACCGGGCACTTGATATGATCTCGGCGCCGCTTGGTGAATCAATGAATGTTATTGAAGCTTTTGCAAATAATGACTATTCTGTCAGATTCAGGGATAATATCCCTGCTGAGGGTGATTTTTCAAAGTTTAAAATGTCAATTAACGGTCTTGGAGAGACACTGGTTGATGTAATTGGTGATGTTATTAAAGCTGTCGTCCATGTGAGCGTGGGAACATCCGAGGCAAGTAAGGGTTCAGATGAAGTTGCAAAAGCTACTGAGGATGTTGCGATGACAAGTCAGAAGTGCGCAGATCTCAGCAAATCTGTCCTTGAACAGATGGAGAGCATCCAGATGCAGATAGCTGACCTCTCGGCATCCAATCAGGAGGTTGCCGCAACTTCTGCCGATGTGCTTAAAAATGCAGAAAATGTTACAAAGATGGGCAATGATGCCCAGGCTCTGGGTAATGATGCAAATGGCAAGATGAACAGAGTTGAGGAGATAACAAGCCGCAGTGTCTCTGAAATTGAGGTACTGAACGACCAGATTAAAGAGATCAACAGCATTCTGAAGATGATCAATGAGATCGCCGGACAGATCAATCTCCTTGCCCTTAATGCTGCAATAGAGGCGGCACGTGCCGGTGAACACGGACGCGGGTTTGCAGTGGTTGCCGGTGAGGTCAAAAATCTTGCAGGTGACGCCCGTAAGGCAACCGATCATATTGAGAAGGTTATAAGCGGAATTCAGAAGAACAGCCGTAAGACTGCTGAAGGCATAAAACAGGCAAATAATGAGGTGGTCTCAAGCGTTAAAAGTGTTGATGCCACAATTCAGGCCCTTAATCAGATTGTAACAGGGGCAAAAGAGGTTACTGAAGATATGGGTGATATTGCCCGTGCGATTGAGAACCAGGCAAATATTGCCAACAATGTTGTCCATGCAACTGATGTCGGTACTGAGAAGACCAGGGAAAATCTGCGTGAGGTTGAGGAACTTGCGGCACTTGCCGAGGAGGCCAGCGCCTCTGTCGAGGAGATTGGAAGCGCCATACATGAAGTAAATGAGATGTCCGGCATTCTGAAGAAAGATATGGATAAGTTCAGGATTTCCGGCAGGAGATGATCATCCGGAATAACATTTTGCCGGGGATATTCCGGCAGTATACTAATATTTATCAATATATTTTTTATTTGTCTGCTGTAAATGTCTTCTGATGAGTGACTTTTTTAAATATACTTAAGATATGAACCTTAATTTTTCCGGAGATTTAACTATATACAGGTAATAGAGTTTTATGTCTGAACACGGGAGTGTGGAAGTATAAACAGAAAATCCCGGATGGGTTATCTTCTGAAGAAGCATTTCGGCTATGATTTCCTCTATCCCTACCAGGAAGAGATAATTGATGCTGTACTGTCCGGCAGGGATGTACTTGGCGTAGTCGCAACCGGAGGGGGCAAGTCGATCTGCTATCAGCTTCCTGCACTGCTCTCAGACGGTATGGCGGTTGTCATCTCTCCTTTGATCTCACTTATGAAGGATCAGACCGATTCTCTTCGTGAGATGGGTATTTACGCCGAGTCATTCAACAGCAGCCTTGATATCCGGGATTATGGAAGGATTTCAGCAGATGCCGGGCGGGGTGATATTGACCTGCTGTATGTTTCGCCTGAGAAGATGGCCTCGCAGTCATTCAGAAAACTTCTTAAAAGCGCGAAGATCTCACTTTTTGCTGTAGATGAAGCGCACTGCATCTCCCAGTGGGGTCATGAGTTCAGACCGGAATACCGGCAGCTCGGTCTGATCAAAAGGGAATTTCCCGGTGTGCCGGTTATTGCACTCACAGCAACTGCAAATCCGGCTGTGAGAGATGATATACTCCGCCAGCTTAAGCTGAAAGATCCTTTTGTGCAGATAGGCAGTTTCAGGAGGAGCAACCTGAATTATGAGGTCAGGGAGAAGGAAGATACTCTGGGGCAGATTCTCTCGTATATCAGAGGGAAAAAAGGTGAGAGTGGAATTATATACTGCTCCAGCAGGAATTCTGTTGAGATACTGACAAAAAAGCTGAATTCATATGGTATCTATTCACTTCCGTATCATGCAGGTCTTTCAAAAGATGAGAGGGCGAAAACGCAGGAGAAGTTCATCAAAGGCGAGGTTTTTCTCGTTGTTGCCACTGTAGCCTTTGGGATGGGAATTAACAAACCTGATGTCAGATATGTACTACATTATGACCTTCCTCCAAACCTTGAGCGATATTACCAGGAGACCGGACGTGCCGGAAGGGACGGTAAATCTTCAGACTGCATACTCTTCTACAGCCGTGGGGACCGGATAAAGGCAGAGTATTTCATCGGCAGGATGCAGAGTGCAAAGCAGAAGAGGATTGCAAGGGAAAAACTCGATGAAATGACTGAGTTCTGTGAGTCCGACAGATGCCGTGTCTCATATATGCTGAAGTACTTCGGCGAGGCAGTGACGGAGAGGTGCGGGCGCTGTGACAACTGTATAAACCCTCCTGAATATATTGACGGGAGGGAGGTTGCAACCCTCATTCTTGACTGTGTCATGGAGGCAGGAACTCCATATGGTTCAGGCCATATCTCCGATATAATCCGTGGCTCAAAGTCGAAGAAAGTTAAGGAGAGAGGCCATGACAGCCTGAAGGCATTTGGGAGCGGAAAGAAGTTTTCGAGGCAGGAGATCTCCTCTTATATCAACCAGATGGTCAGCTCCGGAATTCTGTGCAGGACAGGGACAAAATATCCCGTAATCTCTTCCGGTGAGCGGGTGAATGATTTCCTCTCCGGGGATCTCTCTGTCAGGTTAAAAGTAACCGGCAGGAAAGGGCAGGGCAGAAAGAAATCTGCTGTTTCACCATCGGGGGATGAAGAGACCCCTGTTCTGTCCGGAGATGATAAGATCCTGCTGGATAAGCTGAAATCTCTCAGGAAGAAGATGTCGCAGGAGAGAGGAATAATGGCTTATCAAATATTTTCAAATTCTGCCCTTATGGAAATGGTACGGAATAAGCCTGCTGATTTCTCCGGTCTTAAAGAGATTAAGGGGATTGGCGATGTTAAAGCCCAAAATTACGGCGGCCAGTTTCTTGATCTGATCAGTTCATCTGTCTTTGGAGTTTTGGAGGACAAAGGCCGTGATGTTTCGTCTGTTCCCGGAAAAAGTAATTTCCCGTTAAAATCCGCTGAAGTGACACTTGAATATTTCAGGGGCGGCTATACCCTGTCAGAGATTGCAGATGATAGAGGTCTGACAGTAGATATCGTATCACTTCATATTGCAGAGATGATAGAGTCCGGAGAGGTGATTGATCTTGGGGACATTCTGCCTTATGATAAGGCAGAGAAAATTTCAGAAATAATTCTTCTCAGCCCGGAAAGCGACATCAGGAATATTGCGGGAAGTTATGATCTCTGTGCCACTGCCGGTGAGGTACGTATGGTCAGGGCAGAATTAAGAAGGCTTGGCAAAATCTGAATTCGGATGTCCATCTTTTTGTCCGGTGCACTTAAGGTCATCAGAGTTTTTTCTGGTGTGATAACCGGAAAAATGTTTTTTGTTATTATCTTAGACCAGGTTGTATTTTGTATCTCTCTGCCTGAGAATCCGGCCTGCATCCTCTGCAATTCTTTTCATCTCGGCAGGGTCAAGGTAATCGGAGTCTTCCCCTCCGGCTTCAACTGATACCGAGTCCATAAACATTGTGCCGCCGAAGTCGTTTCCGCCTGCCATCAGGGCAAGTTGTGTGAATTTATTGCCTAATTTGCCCCAGGCCACCTGTATATTGTCAAAGTTGTCAAGAAACAGCCTGGATACTGCAAACATCAGGATGTCCTCCCTTCCGGTTGCTCCGGCGGGTGCAAGGCCTCTCTCGTAGATTTTTGTATTTTTATAGAGGAACGGAAGGGTTACCAGTTCTGTAAATCCGGCAGTTTCATCCTGTATGTCCCGCAGTATTCCAAGGTGGGCCGCCCTGTCCGGTTCATTTTCAACTGTGCCGTACATTATGGTGGCTGTCGATTTCATTCCCATATTGTGGGCTTCCTTAATGATTCTGACCCATTCTGATGTGGAGAGTTTAAGCGGGCAGATTATCTTTCTGACATCATCCACAAGCATCTCTGCGGCAGTGCCCTGTAATGTGCCGATACCTGCATCCCGGAATATTTCAAGGACTTCTTCTGTCGATATATTACTTTTTTCTGCACAGTGGATTATCTCATCCGGACTCATGGCATGTATATCCACATCCGGAATGACATGGTGTATTGTCCTGATAATCTCTGCACATCTTTCAGCATCAAAATCCGGATGAACACCTGACAGGAGGCAGACCTCGGTGACTTCTCTCTCTTTTGCCAGCATTGAGCCTTTTATTATATCTTCTGTGTTGAAGATGAAGGCTTCTTCTGAGTTTTTGGGCTTTCCAAATCCACAGAACCCGCAGAGGTTTTTGCATATGTTTGTTATATGGATATTCTGGTTTCTGACATATGTTACAGTGTCCCCTACCTTTCTCTCACGCAGTATATCTGCTGCCGATACAATCTCCCATACATCCCTGCCCTTTGCCTTAAACAGAGACTCAGCCTCATCGACTGTCAGGCGGTGTCCCTGCAGTGTATCCTCAAGAAGTTCTTTTAAGTTATTCTGTCTCATTTTTTATCTCTCCCGTCTGACCTTATGTACAGTTCATGTACAACCATTATCAGGATTAATATTATGGCAAATTCTACGATATGCAGGGGGGCGTATCCTATAAGAGGTACTGAAAAGAGTGCTTTTCCAACAACCCATTCCTTCTTAACCGGCATAATCTGCCCTATCCCGGATATGCCGCTCAACTGGTCTGCAATCTGGTTATTGTCCCCTTTTGTGATGTACCCGCTGCTTGTGTTTCCCTCATACCATTCAACGGCCCTGTGAATTATCGGGTGTACTGAATCGTCGCCGTTTGGTTTGTAGATGATGACATCGCCATAGACATTTCTGCTCTGGAGATCGGGCATGCTGTTAAATTTCCCGTAGCCTGTTGCAAGTCCGTCTTCCCAGGTCTGAAGTTCACCAAACCTGTTCTCCTCGACAACGAAGATAAGATCCCCGACATTCATATTCGGAACCATGCTCTCAGACTCAACTGCAACCACTGCCGGCCATGTGCCTGAGAATATATAAAGCCCGGCTGCTATAACACCAACTACAACAATTACCCAGAGAATATCCTTTATTGTGCCTCTGACAGGATCTTCACTTTTAAAAAATGCTTCCAGACTTCTACGCAGATTATTGCCTTTTTCTTTTTGGATGTCTGTATTATTTTTCTGCTTATTCTTTCGGGTTTTTCCCATATTCTTCATGAAGTTTTTATTCCGGTGATTAATAGAGTTATGCCTCTGTTTTATTCCGGTTAAGAAAATCCGGTTTACATCGTTATTGTGATTGCAACCTGACCGGGTGACATCTGTCTCTCTTTTGGCAGGAAGCAGGATGTAAGTTACTGATATATCCGCCTGATTTAAGATTTGGGATTTCTGACTGTTGAATTTTGAATATTATAAATTTCCGGATGATAAAGAGATATACTCCCGGGCGGATTCGAACCGCCGTTACCGGCTCCAAAGGCCGGTATGATTGACCACTACACCACGGGAGTTCATAGTGTAAAAGTAAAGAAAATTTCCTGAAAATATTGGTTCTGTTAATATTTAAATGTGGTTTGGTCAGGAGATTCTTCAACGGATTTTTACTCCCTGTGAATTAGTGCCGTGTTTTCAGAGGTTAAATCCGGAAATTCCGGATTTAAATGTGAAATTCTGTAATTTCCCAATATCCCATAATCATCCGATATCAACGATCTCATCCACAAGGGAACCTACCTGTGAATACAGCATTGGATCAAGACCTCCTTTTACTGCAAGAATCGCTCCTGACTCTTCAAGTGTCCTCAGTTTCGTTGTAATGAAATGCATGAACTTTACCACTTTGTCAGACGGAAGATAGATGAGCATAGTGCTCAGTGAATCAAACAGAATGAAAATTTTATCTCCGCTGAATTTTTTCATTACATCAGAAAAAGCCATTGAGAGTCCTGTGAGGTCCTGCGGACTTCTGATCATTATATGATTTCCGTCAGACTTTACAGAACTTCCACCTCCAAAAGAGGTTACCTGGTCTATGAAAAATACCTCATCCGGATTTATACCATTTTTTACATAAAGTTTCTCTAAAACCTTTGAAGGAAAATTATTTGTGACAACTATCACTCTGTAACCTTTACCGATGCAGTTGTGAATTATATCAGTGTTGGTGGCCCGCCCTTTCTCCGGTTCGGAAAAATAAAGGACTATGCTCTCTTCATCAGTTACAATCTCTGTTGAATTCATGAGGTATTGCACCATTAATTCTTCTCTTCAAGGAAGAATACGCGGTATTCATCCGGAATTCCTGAATTATTCTCAACCATCTTTCTGTTCAGTTCATAGAGGTTTTTCAGGATCTGTTCTGCATTTCTGATCTGGATCTTTATCATCTCATTTGTATCATCGCCACTGATCTCACCGTTATCATAAAGAACTGATATCTCCCTTAGATTACTGTTGATAATCTCAACGGGTTTTTTCATCCGGATGAATGATTCGGTCATATATGCCAGAAGTTCTCTCTCGGCAAGCCTTTGAGGGCCGATATTATGCCCTATATATGATACCCCGTAAAATACATCTCTTTCATCATATATCGGGGAAAAGCTTAGTTCAATCTCGGTTTCTGAACCGTCTTTCTGGATCATCTTCCATTCCCTTCCTGAAATCCGTATTTTTTCAGCAAGTTCCGTTCTGATCTCATCAGGTTCATTTTTATGCTCTTCCTTCAGAAGTTTAACGAACGGTTCTCCCGTTATCTCATCTTCAGTAAATCCAAATATCCTCTCTGCCCCGTTGTTCCAGCTTTCTATTATGCCGTCTGGATCCGTTCCTATTACAGCCTCATCTGTATTCTCTATAATGGCTCCGAGCTGGGCGCGTTTTGCATGAGTCTTAATCAGGTCATCTATGTCGGTAATAATATGAACAGCACCTATAACATCGTCCCTGGAATTTTTTATTGGATCAACAGATACTCTGTACCAGCGTGTGCCAATCTGAAGTTTATAGCTCTCCCTCTCTCCTGATTTCATTGACTTCCTGAAAGGGCATCCTTCAATGAATGTCGCCGTTTTATGGACAATCTGATAACATCTGCTGCCCTTTATCTCCGGAAATTTAACCTCTAACAGTTCTTCTGAAGCTTTATTCATACTCAGTATGAGGCCGGTGCTGTCAAGGATAAAGATCGGGTCAGCTATTGCGTCATATATCTTCTCCCACATATGTCCGGTTTTTCTCTCCTCCTCTTCGGCCCACATTTTAAGCCCTTTTTCATCGGTTGTAAACTCACTCTTTTTATTTTTATTCATTGAAATTCCCCTTTTAATTTATTATTTGCAAATTTAAAGCATAAAATGGCGGGAAATATGAATATTTATATTCATAAATTCCCGGTCTTGTTATTTATCCTGTAATACTCTCTCCGGTAGTATTCTGCCTGATTCTAAATGTTTTATGCATCGCTTAAATAATTATCTTCTTCCTTTTTTATCTCCGAAAATTACAAAAGAAGGTTATAATAATATCAAATGACAATTTTAAAAAATAATATTTGAATTTCAGTCATATTTACATCATGCAGATTAAAAATTTCTGTTCTGATCTCTGACCTTAAATATCCCCGGAAGACCTGCGTATATTCAGTGTTCCGGCTGATTGATATAAATATGTCTGATTCAGATTATGTGGTAAAGTTCAGGTAAACTGATCAGAGTAATCTCTCTTCTCTGTGATTACTGTGGTTTTTCCGGGAAAAAATCGGAGAATAATATGAATAAAAAGAATTATTACAGGAAATTCACGGCAGGGAGGCATTCTGATTTCATTAAAGTATATGTGCTGGTTCTTTATTTTATTGTCATTGCAATCCTGGGGTTCTATTCATTTTCATCCTCCAGAATTGATGAGAGTGCCTACATAATTGCCAGAATGACACCGCACCTCATTTACATTCCTCTTGTTCTAACTGCATTATGGTACCCGCAAAACAGGATGATTCATGTTGTAATACTGCTGGTTGTTTTCATCTCAATTATCTTTTCATTCATATTCTACGGACTCAGCATTGATGCGATGTTTGTGGTATTCACTTCGGTGATATATCTCTGGGTCTTCTTTGCCATCCTTAAAATTCCGGGCTATACGGGTGATGCGGAGGTGAAAGACTCCATAGCAAAACTCCCGTCTTTATCGGTTCCCTCTCTGGAAGGAGGCATTATGGCATCAGGCTCAGCTGAGAGTAACGAATTGCTCAGAGAGGAAAAGTCTCTTTCCGCCGCAGGGCCTGGTGTAAAGAAAAGTTTTTCTGCATCTGCCGGTTCTGCGGGTTCCCCGGCAGGGATGGCTGAAGGGTTTAAATCACCCTGCACAGGTCCCAAAATACCTGCACAGACTATTCCCCCTGAACAGATTATGCCGCTTATTGAATCTTTCCGGATAAATGAACGTGATATACTGGTAAATACTGAATCTGCGATACTTGCAATAGGAAAATCTGCCGAGGAGTTTCTGGTAAAGGCGCTTGAGAGTAATGACTCTATTCCGGTAAGGGAGAACTCGGCAAAGATGCTTGGGATAATCGGTTCTCCAGACAATATCTGTGCCCTTATTGACTCCTTAAATGACAGATCACGGCGTGTGCATAACTCTGCCGTTCAGGCTCTCGCGAGGATTGGAGAACCGGCAGTAGCGCCTCTCATTGATTCTTTGGTTGACGGCCGCTGGAAGATAAGAGCCGGCTGTGTCACTTCGCTGCGTATTATAGGTGTCAGCGAATCACTGAAATATATAATCCCGCTTCTTGGGGATGAGAACCATTATGTCCGCCGGGAATCTGCCAAGACAGTCGGGCGGCTCGGAGACGGACGATATACAGAATGTCTTCTTCCTCTCTTAAATGATCCTGTAAGGGGAGTCAGGCTTGCAGCCGCAGGTGCTCTCGGTAAAACTTCCGGCAATGACATTGTAGAGGCGTTATCTGAGAGATTTTTTAAAGAGGATGACCCTCAGGTTAAGGAGAGGATTGTTGAGTCACTGGGGCTTATAGGGACAGAGGCTGCAATGGCTGAAATTCAGAAGGCAGTCGATAAATCCACTTATGAACTTAGGAAAAAGCTTATTGAGGCTGCCGGAGAGGAATATCTTCAGTATAAAAGAATATTTGATATTAATTAACTGTACTCTCAGTCAGTTTATCTTTTTTTAGCAGTTTCCAGGGATATGGCAGGAGAGCAAAGAGTATCAGTGCAATAATTATCGGGACTATCAGGAATGTAAATGCGGTCTGTGCGGATGTAAGATCTGCGATATATCCGGTGACTGCAACTCCTGCACCTCCTGCACCTACTGCAAAACCAAGCATCAGTCCCGATACAGTTCCTGTGCCTCCGGGTGCCAGTTCATGCGACATTGCAACAGTAACAGAGAATGTGGACCAGAGGAAATATCCGAACGCAAACATTGCAATGATTGATATTATACCCTCAGTTGCCAGGAAGAGGAAGAACGGCGGGATTGCAGTTATCATTCCAAACATAATATACTCTTTTCTGCCGTATTTATCTGACATCGTGGCACCGATAATCTGGCCCGCAACTCCGGCGATGAGCATGAGCGAGGTCAGCAGGTTTGCGGTTATCAGGTCAAAACCCCGTGTGGTAAGAAATGTCGGGATAAATGCCACTGACGAGAAGATGACCCATGACCTGAATGCAGATGCCGCCACCAGCATGGATATAGGGCCTGCAGGGATTTTTTTCTTCCCGGAATTATCATCAGTTTTTGCATAACTCTTCTCAAGCTCAGATACGGGCGGCAGGAGTTTTTTAAGTACAACGGCAATTGCAAGGGCAGGTATTATCAGAAATACCAGTGCATCCGTTCCCCCGAATGCCACCAGAATTCCGGCGAGCACAGGCCCTATTGCAAAGCCAAGATTTCCGTCGACAACAAAGAGTGATGTCAGCCGTCCCCGGTCAGGCCCGTCTGCAATCCTGCTCACAAGTCCAAGTGCGCTTGGGTGAAAGAAAGCATGGCCGAGCGCACCTCCGACTGCAAACAGGAGCATCATCTCATAGCTGTGCATCAGCCCTATAAAGGACATGAAAAATGCACAGAAGAGTACTGATATCGGAATCGGGACTCTGATGTTCTTTTTATCATACAGCCATCCGATAACTGGCTGGGTGAATGATGAAGAGAGGTTATAGACTGTAACCAGAATTCCGGCAAGGAAGTATGAATATCCCTCCTGAATGATCAGAAGCGGCAGTATTGCCGGGAGAACAGGAGAGTAAATATCGTTAATACAGTGTGCTGCGGAAAGTCCGAGCACTGTCCTGACTCTTTTCTCCATAATAATCAGCCGTTAATCCTCTTTATCCTGAGAATTTCAACGCGGATCTCAACGCAGTCTTTTTTGTGGTGGGCGAATGTCCTCTTCATCGGGAATTCGCATCTGATCTTCTCGTCCACAACAGCCTTTCCCTTAAGGTACGACTCAACAAATCCGGATGAACCTTCATTGAATATTCCGTAGGTTATCTCTGCACATTCAACCGCTTTATCGATAAAGGGACGGTCAGCATGCTTATTCTGTGCGCCAAAGGGGGGGTTCATAATCACGGTGTCGATATCTTCGCAATTGATCTCCTGTATGTCGGCCTCAATGAAGCTGACATCCAGTGAGAGCTTTTCAGCATTCTCTGCTGCAATGGCAAGTGCACTGCCGTCAGTATCAACTCCTGTAACTTCTGAAGCATCAAGAAGTGCCGCACCGCAGGAGAGAACACCTGTTCCGCACCCTAAGTCCAGAATATTCATATTCTCAATGTCTCCTTTCATATAGGCATGATAGAGCATTCTGGCAGCGACTTCTGCCGGCGTTGAGTACTGCTCAAGGGATACATCGGGATTTTCAAAATCCTTCAGTCCCTGAAGAATCATTTCAAGTTTTCTTAGTTTCAATTGCTGTACCTGCCTTTTTACGGTTATTGATAGCCTTATCTCAGTTTTTAGGAGGGAAATTTATATTCTCCGCTATTTGCGGGTATATATGATGTCCTTATTATCTCTTTTATTATCCGTAATTTCTACCGGACAATCTCATCTATCTCATAATCTTCCCATTCCCTTACACCCAGGAGAATCTCATACTCCTCAGGTGAGAGAAGCGGTGCCGGGAAGCGTACATTATCGTCATATGCAAGACGCGGGCATGCTGTATTGACATATGCACCGTAACCCAGATTGAGAAGTGCATCGGGCGTAATCTCTTTTATATATACAATATCTGCTCTTTTTGAGAGTGACCAGAGCCTCTCTGCAAGGTCTTCTCTTCTCTGTCCTGATTTTGTACTGACAATAATGGCAATATTATCTGCACTTCGTGCCTTCTCTATCTTTGCGAACCGGACTCTCAGCATCTTTGACTCGTCAATAACCTGAATCTCACCTGTTACAGGATCGAATGCCGTCACCTTAATCCCGGTTGCGAGTTTAACACCGATTGCATGAAACACCCCTGTGCCTATGTACAGTATCTCATCAGCACCTGTATTCTTTGCGGCACTGTATGTGCAGCCGAGGACCTGCCCTCTGTACGGCGTTCTCTCAGATGCCTCTCCTGTTGTGCATGAGTACCCTTCAGATCTGAAAAATTCTATGATCTCATCTATCTGAGGGGCGTGCTGAACTGTTGTTACAACAGAGATATTTCCGGATGAGATATGCGGCAGCACTTTATTCAGTGAACCGGTATCAATCTCCTGAAAATAGGGTTCATAAATCACCCTGTCATACTCCCCTACAGGTGCATGACCGAAATGAACCAGAATATCGGCCTGTCCGAGTATCTCAAGGTCAAGATCACAGGCCCCCCAGCACGGGTTTCCGGAGATAATAACTCTGTAACCCTCTTTCTTTAACTGCTCTGAAAAAAGAGATGCCTTTCTCTTAAGGCCTTCGGGGAACTGGAGTGCAACTGTCTCTGCACCTGATCTTTTAATCTTCTCCAGAAGATCAGAACTGAGTGTCAGTGACACACACACACCGTCTCCGGTCACTTCAATTTCGACGAGGTATTTGTACGGCCTTCCGATGTCGCATTCACCTCTTTTTATTACTACGAGAACATCGGCAACCTCAGCACCCTTCCTGGAAATGCCCTCAAGGATAGCCTTCATTGTCCCTCCGGTTGAGAAGACATCGTCTATTACAACTACCTTCTCGCCTTTCTCTATTCCGTTCAGGTAAAGTTCTCCCTTTGAATATCCGGTTGTCTGGTGAAGTGCAATTTCACCTTCAAGCTGATACTCTCTCTTCCTGATAATTGTCAGCGGAATATCGGTCATCAGGGAGAGTGCAACTCCTATATGAATGCCCATAGCTTCGGCGACCACAATCTTTGTAACTCCCTCCAGATTGAGTTTTTTTATCATCAGAACAGCAACTTCCCTTAAGAGTGCCGGTTCAACGATGGGCACTCCGTCGCTTACCGGATGTATAAAATAATTATATTCGCCCCTTTTAACAATCGGGCATTTTTCCAGTGATTCTGTCAGCTTATTAAACATTTATCTCACTAACATCCTTTAAAAATTCGTCAATAATATCTTCTGTAATATGGGGCATGCAGACTGTTCTCATATGTCCTTCTCTTGTCCTTGAGACTATCCAGCCTTTGGGACTGTTTTCGCATTTAAATGAGGCTACGTTCACGTCCGGCTGCACGGCCACTTCATAGCCGAGATCTGCCATCCCGTCTATCAGTCTTCTGTTGTTGTTCATGCACTTCCCGACTATCTCTTCAAAACCGCTTCTTCCAAGATATCTAAGTACAGCAAGTGCGCCTGCCACAGGTCCTCCGGGCCTTGTGCCAAGGAGGGTGCACTCCTTCTGCACAGTCAGGTAGGGTGTCTCAACCTCGGTGGATTTGAAATAAGACGGATCCCTTGCAATAAGGCATCCGCAGGGAATTGTTGACATTCCCATCTTATGCGGGTCCACCGATATGCTTGATACCCCGTCCAGTTCAAAGTCGAATTTTGGTGCATTTTTCAGGAAGGGCAGGACAAAACCGCCGAATGCGGCATCAATGTGGAGAAATATCTCCCGGTCAGAACATATATCCGAGAGGTGCTCTATCGGATCAACGACCCCGTATTCAGTTGAACCGGCGATGCCTGTGATACATACTGTGTTTTTGTCAATATAGTCCTCAAGCACTGACGTATCTATCTTCTGGTTACCATCGCATGGAACTGTTCTGAGTTCATATGAGAGGATATCGCACGCCTTCTCAAATGAGAAGTGGACAGATTCAGGAACAACGACATTCGGCATCTTCCTCCGGGCCTGCTTGCCCGCAATCCGCAGAGCCTGAATATTTGACTCAGTGCCGCCTGATGTTGCATAGCCGCAGGCATCCGGTATGTGCATAAGTTCACCGATCTCTCTGACCAGCAGGCTCTCCAGTTCGGCAGTGCCTGCAAAAAGACCTGGGTCTCCGAGATTTGATTCAATAAACATATTGTGTGCACGCACCGCAACCGGGTGCGGGATAGTGCACATTGAAGACAGAACTTTATCGTATTTTCTGTCTTTATCTCTTGCAAAAGATAGAAAAGAGAAGATTTCTTCTTCTGGGCAACCTTTTTTTTGCATGGCGAAAACAGATTTATTTTCTTGATGCATCAAGTATTATCTTTGCTTCCGTTCTTGCGGCAGTTTCGCGAATCTTCTGTACTGCATCAATATTTGCTGAAACGCTTGTAATTCCGGTTTCAACAAGCCATTTTACCATGTCAGGATCTGATCCTGCCTGTCCGCAGATTGAGCATTCAACCCCGCCTCTGCGGCAGCGGTCAATTGCGTATTTGATTATTTTAAGGACGGCCGGATGTTTTGGCATGTACATATCCGCAACATTCTGGTTGTTCCTGTCTATTGCAAGTGTGTACTGGATTAAGTCGTTTGTTCCGAATGATGCGAAGTCGATTCCGGCATCGATGAAGTCATCAATTAAGATGGCACTGCTTGGAATTTCCACCATAATTCCCAGTGTCTTATTATCAACATCGACGCCTAAGTCATACATCATATCCTTTGCCTGTAGGAATTCGTCAGGGTGACCGACAAGCGGGAACATTATTCCGAGGTTGTCATAACCTTCATCCCACAGCCTCTTAAATGCCTCAACCTGCAGGCGGAACTGGTCAAATGACTGGAGATCACGGCGAATTCCACGCCATCCAAGCATTGGGTTGTGCTCTTCAGGTTCGTCCTCGCCGCCCTTCATATTCCTGAACTCATCGGTCGGTGCATCAAGGGTCCTCACCCAGACAGGTTTGCCGTTGAACTCGTCCATTACAGTCTTTATTCCGGTGTAGAGTTCATCAACAAACTCATCCTCTTTATCATTCCTGATAAACCAGTTTGGCGTCTTGCCAAGGCCGAGGATTAAGTGTTCTATTCTGAGCAGTCCGACACCGTCAGCACCTGTTGCTGATGCACGCTTTGCGGCTTCAGGAAGGGAGACATTCACTTTTATGCTCGTTGCGGTGATTATAGGTGCTGCTGCAAATGCTGCCTGAATTGCCGGCTGGCCTGCATCACTGGCTTTGGCAACCGCACCTTCATAGACTATTCCTTTCTCACCGTCAACGGTGACAGTCTGCCCTGCGGCCAGTACCTTTGTTGCTTTCTTTGTGCCCACTGTTGCAGGTGTTCCAAGTTCCCTGCTGACAATTGCAGCGTGGCAGGTCATACCCCCCTCATCGGTGATGATTGCAGATGCCCTTCTCATTGCCGGGACCATGTCGGGATTGGTCATCTTTGCAACCATTATGTCCCCTTCATTTACCTTGCCGAGGTCCTTTATGGAGCTTACAATGACCACTTTTCCGGTTGCGATACCCGGTGACGCGCCCTGTCCTTCAAGGAGTATTTTGCCTTCGTTCTCCATTTTAGCTTCCTCTTTATCGGATCCTTTTTTGATTGTGGTGATTGGACGTGACTGGAGGATGTAAATCTCTTCTCCTACTATGCCCCATTCAATATCCTGTGGGTTTTCGTAGTGCTCTTCTGCAATCTTTGCAAATTTTGCCAGTTTTTTGATTTCATTATCGTTGAGTACAGGAATATCCTGGCGTTCCTTATCAACTTCTACCTCTTTTGTGCCTTTTTCACCGTCAGGAAGAATTTCAACTATCTTATTTGCGATATATCTGTCAACAACTCTTCCTGTACTCTGGTCAAATACGTAGTTGTCAGGTGATACTGTTCCTGAGACTACGGCCTCTCCAAGTCCCCATGACCCTTCAATTATTGTTGTAGTCTCTCCTGTAACCGGGTGGGATGAGAACATTACACCGGCTTTTTCTGAGAATACAAGTATCTGTACAACCACGGCAATGTCAACGCTCCGGTCGTCAAAACCCTGTTTGGCCCTGTAATATATTGCCCTTGCACCAAAGAGTGAGGCCCAGCATTTGTGTATGGACTCCAGAAGGTCATTGTCCCCCTTTATATTGAGGTACGTCTCCTGCTGTCCGGCAAAGCTCGCATCCGGAAGATCTTCTGCTGTTGCACTTGACCTTACTGCAACGATCTCATTGTTGCCCATCTTTTTGTATGCGGCAATGATCTCTCTGCCAAGTGCCTCTGGCATTTCGGTCTCCATTATGATGTTCATCACATCATTTGCGGTCTTTTCCAGGAGTTCAGCGTCATCTACGTCAAGCCCTTCAAGTCTTGAGTAGAGTTTCTCTTCAACTCCGGCTCCTACAAGATATCTTCTGAAGGCCTGAGCTGTGACAACAAACGCGGGTGGTACGGGCAGTCCCACGGCTGTCATCTCTCCAAGCGATGCTCCCTTGCCACCGACAGAGGGGATATCTTCTTTTTTTATCTCTGCTAGCCACAGAATGTCCGGCATTTTATTCATGTTATAACACCACCTAATCAGGTTGTATATTATATATTGTCAGAGCCTAAATTTACCTTTGCCAATCCTTTCCGGAAAATGGGTTTATGATATGCTGCATGAACTCCTGAAAATGTTGAAAAATGCTATATCTTTCATATGAAGATGAGTATTATCTGTGGTCCAGCTTCATGAATAAAGGCCTGCTCTGAAGTTTATGTCCGGCGGATCTGTAACAGATCATAATGTAAGTGACGTACTGACGGAATATTTATTGATTTTTCGGAAAATATGAAGATAAGATAGGCCAAATTAATAACGGGGACTTTGAAGTGAACTATAAAGTGCTTGTCAGCGATCCGCTGGCTGAGGAAGGAATAGAGATTCTTCGCGGTTTTTGCGAAGTTGATGTCAGAACAGGACTGAGCGAGGACCAGTTAATAAAAATAATAGGTGAATATGATGGCCTTCTCGTCAGAAGCGGTACACAGGTCACCGAATCTGTCATTAATGCTGCTGATAAACTCAGGTTTGTAGGGCGCGCCGGTGCCGGCGTTGACAATATCGATCTTGATGCGGCAACCAGGAAGGGAATTATTGTTGCAAATGCACCTGCGGGCAATACTCTCGCGGCATGTGAGCACACTCTTGCAATGATGGCATCACTTGCAAGAAACATTCCCCAGGCAACTGCATCGGTCAGGAAGGGCGAATGGAAGCGCTCTGCATTTATGGGCGTTGAGCTTAACGACAAGGTTCTTGGGATTGTAGGATTTGGAAGGATCGGCCAGGAACTTGCAAAGCGTGCCTTAGCTCTTGAGATGAAAGTTGTGGCATATGATCCTTATATCAACCGTGAGAGGGCAAAGGAACTCGGTGTTGAGGTAATGACACTTGATGAACTCTTTCCGGTTGCAGACTTTATCACAGTCCACACGCCGCTCATAAAGGAGACGAAGCACTTAATCAACAGCACAACCATTGCAACGATGAAAGACGGTGTCAGGATCATCAACTGTGCACGCGGTGGTATAATCAATGAGTCTGATCTTTATGATGCAATTGTTCAGGGAAAGGTTGCAGGTGCAGCACTTGATGTATATGAAGAGGAGCCTCCGGTAGCTTCAGGAATTATTTCTCTTGATCAGGTGATCTCCACTCCGCACCTCGGCGCATCTACAGTTGAGGCTCAGCTCAATGTTGCAGTTTCGGTTGCGAAGCAGTGTATTGAGGTATTAAAGGGCGGTTCAGCGAAATTTGTTGTCAATGCACCTATGATCCCTCCGGATCAGATTGAGAGAATTGAACCCTATGCAAATCTTGCCCGGAAGATGGGAAAGCTTCTGATTCAGCTTGTTGAAGGCAGAATTGAATCTGTTGAGGTTGAGTACGGTGGCAAAACGGCAGAATTCGGGCAGAATACTAAGTATATCACAAGGCTTGCCCTTAAGGGAATGCTTGATCCTATTCTCCAGACTCCTGTAAATATTGTCAATGCCGAGCTTGCAGCAAAAGAGAGGGGCATCCGTGTCTCTGAGACCATTACTGAAGAGTCATTCGGTTTTACCAATGTCATCACAATAAGGGTTAAGACTGATAAGATGGAAGAATCTGTATCCGGAAATGTCTCGTCCCCTGGAAAACCAAGAATTGTCAAGATTGGTGAGTACATGACAGATATGACTCCGACAGGCCATGTTGTCATCTCAAGGCATCATGATGTCCCCGGGGTTATCGGAAAGTTTGCAACGATTATCGGCCGGAAGAATGTGAATATTGCCGGTATGCAGGTAGGAAGGAACCGTCCTGGTGATGAGGCAATTATGGTCCTGAATGTGGACTCAGAAGTGCCACAGGATGCCATGGATGAGATAGTGCAGATTGACGGCGTATTTACTGCAAAATATGCTAAAATCTAAAATCTCCGGATTATATTCCGGATCTGATTAATTCCGAACGACAGTTAATCTTAAATTCAATCTAATTTTTTTCATAAAATTCTTTTTAAATGGGTTTTCTGAAGAATTTCAGTTTTTTCGGACAGGCCCTTCTCTGTATTGTAATACTTTATGTTTGTCTTTGGTGATTCCTGCTGATGTAATCTCTGTTATCTTTTATTTCCTATTTTTTTTGATTTTAATCTCTTTATGGTCTTTTATTTATCTTCTCCTGCTATTTCCTGCCGGATTTTTGGTGGCCATTGTGTGCCTTTAAATTTACTCATAAACTGTATATGAGTTTATGGTGGCCGCTGTTGTGGCTTTCAGTATGTAATTATCCCATATCGTGGGTCTGTGCGGAAGTGTATGCTCTGTCCGGTTTATCCAGTGTTCCGAATGTAACTCTCACATACCGGGAGCATGTCCGGACTGTATCTCGTACCTCTTTTCCTGTATCTGTCAGTTCTGATGGCAGAGGGTTTATTTTGCACCCGGATAAATGAGAATATATGAGAATATTCTCCTTTGTATCAGTTCTGGCTGCTCTGCCTGCATTTTTTCTGATGCTGTATGAGAAAATTTACAGCGCTGAGGATGCCGGAGAGGCACAGAAGAGTGTCAGAAATCCGCTGATTAAGGCCTGGGATTCATTTGAGAGATTTATGAACAGTTTTTATGTCGTTGTCGGTTCATCGGTTCTGGGTCTGATTATTGATCCTCCTGACGCTGAGAAGAAAGCAGATGTAATCTTTGATGAGTTCAGGAACAACTACTCTGAGTTTCTTAAGGATTTTAAAGCCCTTCTTGATGAGATTAACCGTCACCGCGAGGGCCTCAGACAGAGTCTTGACGGGGAATGGACAAATATTGACTACCTTAGAGGTGCTTTTGAAGAGAAAAGACCGGACTGGGACAGCATAGCCGCCAGAGGGACTTTTGTATATGAAAATCCGGTCACTTCAAATGAGAGAAGATACAGCAACAGGATGCTGTCGGGCATGAAAAGTTTCCTTGAAGATGAGGTTAAGATCTCCGATGCCGGAGTCTTTGACATGATATATCACTTTGGGAGGGCAAGAATTCCGGCTGAACTGAGTGACATTCTCTTCGGCGATGAATACGGGGAATGACAATCTAACCAAAAAAATTCTGTATTCCCTCATTTCGGATGAATATTATCAGAGATATTGTCGGTGATAATATCTCTGGAAAGTATAATTGATTTAATTCTCTGATATTATCTCAATTTTATGCTCTCCGGTGATCGAGAGGCTTTCGCCTGCTATTTTTACATTGGGATTCTCTCTGACTATCCTCAGAATATCTCTTGATATTAAGTTTCTCGTAAGTGTAAGTGATCTTACCCCGCAGATATATCTGATCTCAAATTCTATCCAGTTATCGGTGAGACTGATCATGACTGAAGTTTCTGTCGGTTTTTCCGGAAGGTAATACTTCCTGCCTATATTCCAGAATTCTTCATTTGCCTTCTTAGATATTGCCTCTGTTTCTTTGTTTGCAGCTTTTAGTAACAGTTTTTCTGCGAGTGAAATGTCACTGTCATATGTAATCGGTACGATTATGCTGTCCCATACATAGTTGTGGTCCCTGGTGAAGTTTAAAATTGTATTGGACAGAATTAATCCGTTTGGTACAGTCACAATTTTTCCTGATATTCTGTCGAATTTTCCAGGTCCGGAAATTTCCATCATTGTTGTATTCATTATTCCTATGTCTATAACATCGCCTGTAATTCCGTTTATCTCAATTCTGTCACCAACTCTGAAACTGCTGAGTATAATTATTGATATTCCTCCTACAAAGTCTTTGAATATGTCCTGAAGGGCGATTGCAATCCCTGCAACTATAATTCCATATGACAAAAGAAGAGATTCTGTATTTTCAACCCATATTCTGAAGATTATAGTGAGCAATAACAGGGCTGCAATGATGGATATGGCTTTTTTCAGGTTGTAATATGATCTGGTGTCTTTTATTCTCTTCTCAAGAATATATTCGTTGAGAATTTTCACAGCTGTAAGAACCGATGCCAGGGAAAATGCTGAGTAGAATGCATTCTGGATATTTTTGTCAGAATATACATATATTTCTGCAATCAGAAGAAGTATTGCAGAGATATAGATTATTATGATTACTAATGTGTTTTTCCTCATAATCTTTTACCACCCCTCTCTGAATTTATGTTATGGGTTCTTTGATTTTAATTGTATTTCCGGGCATGGACAAAACTTCTGAGTTTTTCTCTAATTCTCCTATAAATCTCTCTCAATATCTTCGTTTAACTTCTGGCATAGGTATCATTTTTATAACATAATGTTAAATCTTTTTTACATGTTTCCTGTAAGGAATTTGTGATAAATATGAATAGTCAAAGAATATTTTCAGGAATTTTAATATTCCTTATTGCAGTGTCTTTCTGCGGGATTGTGTCGGCAGATGATTCCGGAAGCAGTGCCTACACCTATGTTGCAGTAACTGACGTGGATATATCACCGGAAGTTTTTGTAAAAGGTGATACCGGAATAATTACAGTTACTGTAAAAAATACAGGCACAGAATCGGTCTCTATAAACCGTGCCGAACTATATTCCAGCGATATATCGGTGGTAAACGATGATGCCTATGACACCGTAACCCCTATTGGTGCAGGCAATGAGATGAAGTTCTCATTCACTGTGGATGCCGATGCTCCGGACGGGATTTACTACCCGAGATTTTATCTTGATTATACAGGTTCAAACAGTTTTTCCTATAATATCCCTGTAAAAATTGAGAGCACAGGACTGTCTATATCTGTAATTGATTCACCTGATTCATGGCAGAATGGTAATGAGGATCAGATAATCCTTCTCATTGGCAATCCAAGGGAGAATGCAGTAAAAGGAGTTGAGCTCTCTCCTTCAGGAGAGGGAGTCACATCTGGCCAGACAAGTTATTTTATCGGAAATCTTGATCCAGATGAGTCACGTGAGATAAAATTTGATATTACGCCGGCGGATGCTGAATATATTAAATTTGATGCTTTATGGAGAAACGGCATAAATAAGCATATCTCCTCAGTTTCTATTCCTGTATTCTATGGTGATGACAAAACAGGTGCAGAACCGATCTTAAACAATGTGAAGACCACAACATCGGGAAGCTACTCTACTGTCAGTGGTGACATCACCAATGCCGGACTTGAGGATGCAATGTCAATAGTTGTTACAGTTGGTTCTCCGGCAGTTCCTGTTGATCCGTATAAGATGTATGTGATAGGTTCCCTTGAACCTGATGACTTCTCAAGTTTTGATCTCACTTATACGCTGCAGAGTGGTAAAAATACAGGTGAAATGCCTGTAATAATCACATACAAAGACCTGAACGGGAATGGCTATGAGAAGGAGTATTCCGTTTCATCAGGTTCGGGGTCTGCTGTATCTTCAGATTCTTCATCACCGGATTCCTTTGAAGGTGGTTCAAACGCTCCACGAGGCGGAGGTGGCATGATGGGCGGTATGGGCGGAGGCTTTTCAAAGATTCCAATCCTTGAGATCGTTGTCATCATCATTGCCGGCCTTGGACTTGTAGTTGTGTGGAAGAAAGGGTACATAAAAAAAGGATCTGAAGCAGTGAAGGCAAAACTTGGTAAGGGGAAGAAGTGATTTTCGGAGGTGGCAGCAGATGACTCCGGAACCTGTAATCAGCCTTAAGAATGTGACAAAAGTGTATGTTCTTCCGTCTGATGAAGTGGTGGCTCTTGATGATGTTTCGCTTGATATCCAAAAAGGTGAGTTTGTTGCAATAATGGGGCCTTCGGGTTCAGGGAAGTCAACGCTTATGAACCAGATCGGGTGCCTTGATCTCCCTACATCAGGGGCTCTCTATATTGACGGCAGAAATGTCCGTGATCTGAATGATGATGAGCTGACTGAACTGAGAAGGGACAAGATCGGGTATATCTTCCAGAAGTTCAACTTAATTCCGCTCCTCGATCTCAGGGAGAATGTGGAGTATCCCCTCATCCTGAAGCATAAAAAAAAGGACGAGTCCGGGTATCCTGAGAAACTTCTTAAAATGGTAGGTCTTGAGGATAAGAGATTTAAGCATAAACCGGCTGAAATTTCCGGTGGTCAGCAGCAGAGGGTTGCGGTGGCAAGGGCACTTGTAAACGATCCGGCTATTCTTTTATGTGATGAGCCCACCGGAAATCTGGATTCAAAGACCAGTGCACAGATTATGGATATGCTGACAGTTCTCAACCGAGAGGGCAGAACCATCGTGATGGTCACTCATGAGGATGATATTGCCGAATATGCGCAAAGGAAAATTGTGATCTCGGACGGACGCATTCTGAGTGATAACGGGAGGTACCTGAATGATAATTAAGGATATATTCTTTGAGCTGTCCCTCAGGAATATCAGGCTTAATTTTCTCCGTTCACTACTTGCAGCAATTGGTATTGTGATCGGTGTCGTTGCAATCACGTCAATCGGAATAATGGGCGCCAATATGACTCTCTCTGTTACTGCACAGCTTTCTGAGAGCGGCAACATTATAATGATCTCTCCGGACAGTGGAGGGGGCAGCGGTGGTGATATGGGAAGACCCGGTGGAAACAGTGGCAGTTCTTTAGATGACGATGAATATATTGATGAAAAGCAACTCAGAACCATTGAGAAAATTACCGGGGCTGAAAATCTTGTTGTTGCTCTATATTCGGAGTCTGATACTATAAGTGCCGGCGGTAAGGATGGCCGGGCAACGATATACGGTCTTGATCCCTCAATAATTCCTGAACTTGTTGAGATTGCGGAAGGTACATATCCTGTAAGCATCAGCGGTGTTGTTGTAGGGCCTACACTCGCAGAGAGATATGATCTTAAAGTCGGAAGCAGGATTAAGGTCGGAGATGAGGATGAGGGGCAGAGCACGGTCAAAGTCAATGGTATTTTAGAAGAGAAAGGTATGTCCATGGATTTAAATTCAGATAATGCCATTCTTGCGGACGGGAAATGGTTCACCTCATTTTACGGCGGTGAAGGTGAGTATGACCAGGTGAACGTGATTGCCGCAGATATAGATGATATTGAAGAACTTGAAGAGGAGATTGACAGGCAGCTCAATTACCGTGAAGATGAGGTGAGGATTCAGGACTCCGGATCAATGCTTGAGAGAATAAGTGAGTCACTTGGGACAATTACCTCGTTTATGACTGCAATTGGTGCGATTTCCCTTCTTGTTGCAGCGGTTTCCATCTTCAATGTGATGATGATGTCAGTTACTGAAAGAATAAAGGAGATTGGTATTTTAAGGAGTATCGGTACAAAGAGAAGGGAGATAAGAAGGATGTTTCTCTATGAATCACTGCTTCTTGGAATCATCGGTTCAGTTATAGGTGCGGTATGCAGTTTTATTGGCGGATATGCTCTGACATTCGGGATGATTGGCACAACGGATTATTTCTTTATGCCTGAGAGTATGATTTATATCCCGGTCGGAGTTTTTATTGGTGTTATGGTCTGTGTCCTGTCGGGAATATATCCTGCATGGAGGGCATCTAATCTTGATCCCATTGAGGCATTAAGGGCGGAATGAAGAAATTTTTTGGGGTTAATTATGTTCCAACTGATGAAATAATTTTAATCATAGAAGAATACATCTTCTACATTTACATTAAATACTCTTGATATTTTGAAGGCAAGGCTTAATGAAGGGTCATATTTCCCTTTTTCTATTGCAAGTATTGTCTGTCTTGTAACTCCTACCTTTTCTGCAAGGTCTTGCTGTGTCATATCATTCATTGCACGGAAAACCTTGATATTATTCCTCATCGGAGTCGAATCCTCCGTATTTATCTGTGTAATATATTCTGAATGCTGCAAAGATCACAATTACGGAAAACAGTATCAGCATCTGGATGAACGGGAATCCAAGGAAATGTTTTATGAAGAAGTCTCCTCTGTTTACAATGAAAACAATTGATGATGCTGCGAAGGAGAAAAGCAGAACCCAGGTGATCTGGAGCGTTTTAATCGCGGACTTCTCATTAATTAAATGAAGCCTTTCATCTCCCGCCGGTAAATCCTCAGTTTTTCCTTTAAGCAGAAGTGCGATAATAATTCCGGCAGCGATTAATATTGCCAGAATTTCCCTTCCGGGCGGCTTTGGAGGATTGTTTATAGACCACCAGAGGAGACATAGCTCCAGGAATGCAATTCCTGCGACTATTATGAAATATGTGTTTCGTCTCATCTTTGTTACTATTAGATCTCAGTCAGATATTTTATAATTGTATGGCGTTTTTTTGTTTTTATGCTCTGTCCAAAAGTGATAAATGGTCATATGTTTTATCCTTAATATAGGAGGGAGTGTATTTTTGGTTACTATAGATCCGGAGATTTTAAGTTTTTTAATATTGCCGGCACTGATATTTTTTGCAAGGATTGCTGATGTTACATGCGGAACTCTCAGAATCATCTTCATATCCAGGGGTATGAAGTTACTCTCGGCTGTTCTTGGATTTTTTGAGATAAGTATATGGCTTCTTGCAATATCAGAAGTTTTCAGCCAGGGTCTCTCTCCTGCTGCATTTCTGGCTTATGCACTTGGTTTTGCAGCCGGAAATTATGTCGGAATTACTATAGAGGAGAAGATGGCCCTTGGAATATCTGTTGTCAGGGTTATTACGCAGTATAATGCAGAGGAGCTTATCTTCCAGTTAAAGGAGTCTGGATTCCGGACGACTTCTGTGGATGCAATGGGTCAGTTTGGGCCAGTCAGTATTATTTATTCGGTTGTTAAGAGGAAAGACATATCTGAGGCATTAAGGCAGGTGCATAAGTACAATCCAAATGCTTTTTACACAATTGAGGACATCAGGCATGCCGGGGGGGCAATGTTCTCCGCGGATGGGAGGATTCCTAAACGCGGACTTGCAAGGTACACAAGAAAGGCTAAGTGAATGACGGAATTATGGCTGATTTTTCAGGATATATTTCTGGTCTGCCATTTTTTTGGTTATCTCTCTGATTATGCCTGTGAATGACCTGATTATTCTGTTCCGGAACGGTGGCAGGACGGCGATATTCTGCATGGCATAACTGATAATTATTTATGAATGTTGCTTATGATACTTTTAAAGATGTACTGACTGTATTTTCACCCTTTATATTGTGAGTGCCCCGCATATGTTTTAATATATCTGTGGTGATAAAAATTCTGAGTTGTCCGGGGGGTGATAGCTGAAGAAGAGTGAATGGTTTTATTTGCAGTTAAACCCTGCGAATACGCAGAAATCAGCATTTAATCATTCAAATACTTACATATGTTGCAGGAGAAAGATTGTATGCTGGTTTTCATCTTTGAATCCGATGTTATTCAGAAGTCATTATTGATTTATTGGCTAAATAAAATGGCATATGGCTCATGCACCGGAAAAATGCCCTGAGGTTTGTAATCCTTTCGGCTCTGTTTCCGGAGTAAAATGATGTGAATACCAGATATGGGTTTAAGACCTAAGTGTCTTAATCTCTGAAATGAAGGTAAGATGTGTACCTTCATAAAAATGGTCCCAAATACAACCGAACAAACTAATTGATGTGCCAAAGATAATTCCCTTTCATCTGCCGGCAAAACAATGAAAGGGAGAAGCAGGCAAAATATATAATCTGGAAATTGAAATCCCCAATCCCAATCCCAGAGAACCATGTTTTCACCCGGAATCCTGTCAAACACCCAGGATTTCCGGGTGATAGCCCGGGATTGCACTCTCCTTTGCTGATCAAATTATTTATCCGGAAATATATCTGTTATTATGTATTTTGTTCTCTTTGTCAGTGGCTGAATGCAGTTTTTGCCGGCGCTTCTGATATTTTTAATCTGAGAGGATTTTTTTATTTTAATGAATTTTACAGGTTATTTTACTCTTTTGTCACCCTGTTTTTCTTACCATTAATTCAGACTGTAAAAACAGTTCTCCCGGCATAAATGTTTATTTATGAATGTAAATTATCAAATAATCCTTTTAGGGAGGTAAAAAAATGGCACCAAATATTGAGCAGAAAGATCAGCCAGGGCAGTACCGGGGCCAGTCAGCAGGTCATGACTGGGAGGAGAGATTTAAACAGCTGCAAAAGAATGAAGAGCAGCAGATAAGTCAGATCAAACAGCTTCAGCAGCTTGAGGAACAGAATCTGAACCAGATAAAAAATCTTGAACAGCAGGAGAAGCAACAGGTTCAGCAGATTCAGCAACTTCAAAAGCAGGTGGAAAAAGTTTCACAGCAGCAGCAGAACCATGAGAAAAACTGGAAACAGCAGGAGCAGGAGATAAAGAAACAGCAACAGATTCTGCAGAAGCTTCAGCAAAACCGGTGAATAAGCAGAAATGTGTGTTCCGGAAAATCTCTTACCATTTAATATAGTCTGATTAATTAATCTTTTTTTTCAGTGTGGTTTATTTGTCCACAGTTAATAATAATCACAGGTCCGGGTTTTCAATCAGAGATTTTAATTAATTAGGATATATTCATAAACATTATGTGCTTTAATTAAAGCGGGTTGTCTGAGCGCTGAGGGGGAGATTTGAACTCCCGAGGGGCGGATGCCCCACAGGCTTTCCAGGCCTGCGCCCTTCCAGACTAGACTACCTCAGCAGAAAAAGTGTAAAGAAATCATGCACACTTCCTGTGCCTTATTTTATAGGACTCCGGTTTTATTAATTCTATCCCTTTTGTCCGGAGAATTTTATATACTGCCGATCCGCAATAATAACTGTAAATACCTGCAATTATCAGTTTTCCGGATAAAAATGATTATTTTTCCTGAATTCCGCCTCCCTGATTTCAGTGGTGAAGGATTTCATATGATTTTTAGTTTGATGCAGTCAACATCCGTTTATGCCCTTTTATCAGCTTTTTTTTCTGCATCCTTTGGTTTCTTTGTCCACCCGCGTGGATATGTTCCGGGTTCCATGATTACGGCAACTGATCCTGCAACAATTCCCGTATCTCCGGGTTTATATTCCTCGGATGAAACTAAGGCTTTGGCAGTGCAGACAAGTTCCCCCTTATCTGTCATTACCGCAACTGTGCTTCCTCTTTTGTAGCTCTCTTTCTGAAGAACGCCTACCCCGGCAAGCGCGGCTCCTCTGCATATGGCGTCAACAGCGGAATCGCGGATGACAACCTTTGGCATTGTATCAACAAGTCTTTCTGCCGGCAGGATCATCTCAGAGAGCATAGCAGGTTCTCCCTCCTCTTCATAAACCGCGGCATCCTTTAAGTCATGAAGCCTTATGCAGTCCTTCTCTGTAAAAGGGCCTGATTTTGTTCTCCGGAGTTCCACCATCTGCCCACCTGTGCCAAGTGCGAACCCGATATGGATACATAATGACCTGATATATGTTCCTGCCTCACAGTCTACCCTCAGCAGAACAAGTCTGTCTTTTACATCAAGGACTTCAATGTCATACATCTCCCTGATTCTGAGCTGCCTTTTCACAGCGCTTTTTCTTGGCGGCCTCTGGTAGACCTTCCCCTTAAACTCCGATACAACTCTTTCGATTTCCTCTCTTTTTGCATCCCCGTGAAGCCTGAGCAGTGCGACATACTCTTTTCTGTGGTTTAACAGAACGGGGGCAAGTTTTACTGTCCGTCCGAGCATTATCACAAGCAAGCCTGAGACCATCGGGTCCAGAGTTCCTCCGTGGCCTGTCTTCTCACCGCCAAGTATCTCCTTTACCCACGCAGTAACCTGGTGGCTTGAAGGGCCCTGCGGTTTGTCTATGACAATAATCCCGCTCTTTATCTTTTTACTTATCTCTGCATCAGTAACCATTTCAGTCTCTCTTTAAATTATCAGTATATCTGTTCAGTTCCCTTAGTGTTCCTTTCAGTGACCCGTCGCCTGTAACATCCGGAATTATTCCTGCATCCTTCATTCTTTCTGCGGTAATATCGCCTATTGCAATTTTGATAATCTCTGTCTCTTTATCCCATACTGCAAGTGAGAATGAATTTGCGCTTGTGAAGAGTACTGCATCGGCATCTTCAAGTCTGAGTCTCTCGCCTGTGGCCTCTAGGGCATAGACCGGAATCTCATCGACAATTCCTCCGCCCTCCTCAACAGACCTGATGAGTTCCGGATTGGGTACATCTGCACGAGGTATTCCGATATTTTTACCTTTCAGCCACCCGCCAAGGTATGGTGCAAAATCCCTTGAATAAAAGGCGGGGAGTATCTCGGTTTTTATGCCGTATTTTTCAAGTGTTGCGGCAGTCTGCGGGCCTATTGCAACAACTCTTGCACTGATCCTGAGGCGTGGAGCGATTATAGCGGCCGGAAGTGCACTTGTAAAGAATATGCAGTCATAATTTCCGTTATTTGCCTTTTCAATAAATATATCCGCTGAATCATGGTATATTTCAGACTTCATCGGTGAGACTGTATTACAGGTGTGGCCGTATTCTTTGCAGGTTTCCCTGTCTCTCCCGGCTTTCTCCTTCAGTCTTGTGACTGCGATTCTCATTGTATCATGAATATATGATTGATACAGATAAAAACTATCTCAAAATCCGGATGCCGGGTTAATCTTTATTGCGGCAGGTTTTTGGGATAAAATCAGAATTCTTATTGCAGTGCCGGCAGAATATCAGGTTAGCGGATGTGACTGAAAGTTGTTGCCTGAATTATTCGCAGGTCTTTTTCTGGGCCTTATTATGGGAATCATCAGCGGACTGATTCCGGGAATTCATGCAAATACGATGGCAGGATTTCTTCTCTCTTTCCAGGCGGCAGTTCTTCTGATTTTAGGACCTGAGGCTATGGCGGTATCTCTCTTCTCTGCCCTGGTAACCCATACGTTTCTGGACATAATTCCCTCAACAGTATTTGGAATTCCTGACGCAGATACTGCAATAACTGTTCTTCCGGCGCACAATTTCGTACTTAAAGGAAGGGGCAGTGAGGCCGTGCGCCTCTCTGCGGTCGGCGGCCTTTATTCAGTCATATTCTCAATGCCGCTGATTATATTGTTCTTTACTCTTCTTCCGTTATTTCAGGATTATATAGACTGGTGGATTGGCATTTTACTGATCGCTGTTGCAGGTGTTCTGGCGCTCTCGTCCGAATCTCCGGAGTGGTTCACCGCCGTTTTTCTGACATCCGGAATTCTGGGTGTGTTTACATTTAATTATCCATATCCCGCAGCCGGAATTGCGGGGGCATCAGGGATACTTATGCCGCTTCTGACCGGTCTTTTTGGTATTTCTGTTCTGCTCTTCTCATCCGGAGGTGTGATGCCTGAGCAGGTTAATAATTCCGGGTTGGGCCGGGACAGTCCAATACTTAAATGCAGTCTTGCAGGTACTGTTGCCGGGGCTGTTGTCGGATGGCTTCCGGGCCTCTCGAATGCATCTGCCAATGCCGTTTTAGCCTCTTTTATAAATTATGATGAGGATGGCGGTGGTTTTATTGTGGCTACCGGTGCTGCAAATACAGCCAATGCTTTCTTAGGTCTTGCGGCTCTCTATGCCCTTTCAAGAACCAGAAACGGCATTATGGTTGCAATTTCCCTGATCGATCTCCCGCCCATGATGCTCCTTGCTGCATTCGGAGCACTTGCGGCTCTTGCAGCTTACCTGATTACATTCTTCCTTGCAGGACGTATGGGTATTTTTAAGGGTTTAAATGTCCGGAATGTTGGAATAACTGTAATTATATTCTGTGTTATTCTCAGTTTCATATTGACCGGTCCGTATGGCCTTTTCATCCTGGCACTTGCGACTGCTGTCGGAGTTGTACCTTCGATAATTAATGTCAGGAGGGTGTCATGTATGGGTGCAATTATGCTCCCCGTTATTTTGTGGTCGCTTGAACTGATGTGATTTTTTGCTGCGGAAGTATAGTCTGTCAAAGACAGAATGGGGTGAGATCCGGAAAACCTGATTTTTCAGGCATTTCCGTCTGGTTTAGGTGATGTGGAAAAATAATCTGTTATTTTGACAGTCACGCAAAGAGCATCCAGATATATCCGGAATATGAGATCAGCAGCAGTATTCCAAGCGCTCTGATAAACTTCTCAGATCTGATGAACAGAAGAAGTGCTGCAAACGAAAATCCTGCCATTATAAAAATGTCTGTCATTGAGGCGATCTCTATAGGCCGGATTAAAACACCTATTCCCATAACAAAGAGCAGATTGAATATGTTGCTGCCAAGTATGTTTCCGATTGATATGCCACCCTGGTTCTTCCATATCGCAACCGCAGATGTGGCAAATTCCGGCAGTGATGTGCCTATGGCGACCATTGATACACCAATGATATATGACGGTACTCCAAACATCTCTGCTATGGCTGTTGAACTGTTTACCACAAGTTGTGAACCGATTATGACACCCAGTACCCCGCCAATAAGATATACGAAATCCATTTTCCCGTGAGATTCTATCTTCTCGTCCTCGCCTGGTGAACTCTTCCAGAGGAATATCATTATAATTACAAATAATGCCAGGAATGCAATTCCGGCAGTAAATGTAAGGGTGCCTGTCGCAGCAAAGGCCAGGAAGAGCAGTGTTGCCGCAATCATCATTCCGGCTTCGTTTGAAAGGATCTGGCCCTTCTTTTTTTTGAGCAGAAATATTCCGGGTTTTATTGCTGCACAAAATGCAAGAATAAATCCTATATTTGCGATATTGCTCCCGACTATGTTGCCAAGTGCAATGCCCTGATTTTCACTCAGTATTGCATTTATGCTCACCACAAATTCCGGGAGTGATGTTCCGAATGCGATAACTGTAAGTCCTATTGTTGAAGGTGATACTCCATATCTTGATGCAAGTCCTCCTCCCCCTTCTACAAAATAATCTGCTCCTTTTACAAGGAAAATAAGTCCGGTGACAAATAGTGCTGCTTCTATGATCATTTTTTTGTGTTGTCCGTTAATTTTGGCAGGGTTGGTGCGTAAGAATTTCCTGATATTTCCCGGCGCACCAGTAATACTTTGAAATTTTGTTGCTTTGTGTTGTATGCCGGAATTTTATCCGGAATTGATCTTATTTTCTTCCTTTTTTGTTAAAAGGCCTGTCTTATTTTTTCTTTAATTAATGAGGATTATGTATATATATTCTGATTGCAGGAATGTTTACACTTGCGCATATTTACGCCATTTTTTATAAAATCCTGACTGATGATATTGCAGTATGCAGAGTTTCTGGTTTGGAGATAAGGATGAAGACGGGGTTTTTAGACCCTTTAAAGGTGATATTCAGGAATCCCTCGCCCGTATTAAGGAATTGTCCTCTTTAGGGTATGTTGTTTTGGCAGAACCCGACATTGCCATTGAAGCCGGGATGTTTAGTGATCGGCGGGAATATCTGTCTGCACTCAGAAAAATCTGTTTTGCCCATGCGGAAGAGAAGATAAAGGATTATTACAGTCAGGAAGATCTTGAACTTGTCCAGATGGTAAGGATGCTTGATGAGATGGACAATGTTATTAATCTGATGACTGAAAGGGCAACTGAATGGTACCTGGTCAGAAAACCTGGTTTTTCAAGGAAATACAAGAATATTCCGGCAAAGAAGATGCTTGGCCAGATGAAGAGGGAGAAGGGTACAGGTCTTGGTTATCTTGCCGGCCATATAGAAAAACTTGCAGATGAACGGACAAGGCTTATGAAGGCGATCTCTGCTATGGCAGGAAATCTTGCACCAAACTGCAGTGAACTTGTCGGTGGTCTTGTTGCTGCAAGACTTATATCCCGTGCCGGGAGTCTTAAGGAACTTTCAGCCCTGCCTTCATCTTCAATTCAGGTGATTGGTGCTGAGAGTGCCCTGTTTACACATATGCGGGCCAAAACCCCGCCGCCCAAGCATGGAATTATCTTTCAGCACAGGCGTGTCCATAATGCTCCGAGACCTGTCCGTGGGAAGGTTGCAAGGGTTTTAGCCGGGAAACTGGCTATAGCTGCTAAAATTGATTACTATACCGGCTCCTACAATGAAGAGTTTATATGTGGGGCGCAGGAGAGGATAGACCGGACACTTTACGGGGCCGATTACGAAAAAAAAGCAGGTGATAAAGATAAAAGAGGTGGTTCTGAATGATTCGCATTAATAATGTGCTTGTCTCCGAAGGCAAAGGTGGTGTTTACGGGGAGAAGATGATGGACGGTTACAGGGTGTGGGATCCTTATCGTAGTAAATTTGCTGCACTTGCTATGAAGAGGAAGGATATTGATCTTCCTCCTGAATCGGTAGTCCTCTATCTGGGTGCGGCGAACGGTACGACTGTTTCTCATGTTGCTGATTATGTGGATACGGTGTATGCTGTGGAATTTGCTCCACGGCCCATGCAGGATCTGATGGCTGTTTCGGAGCGGAGAAAGAATATTGTTCCGATCATGGGTGATGCCGGCCGGCCTTCTGAGTATGCTATGCTGACCGAACCTGCTGATATTCTCTATCAGGATGTAGCTCAGCCGGATCAGACAGGAATTGCAATAAAAAATCTGCCTTTATTAAAAGATGGCGGCATTCTGATCCTTATGCTGAAGACGAGAAGCGTTGATGTCACCAGATCTGCCAAAGAGGTCTTTGAGGCATCAATCCTTGAGCTGGAAGCTGGCGGTCTTGTTGTTGAGGACACGCTCTGGCTTGAACCTTATCATCATGACCACGCCTGTATTATCTGCCGGAAAAAGGAGATTTCCGGCTAATAATTGGCAGTAATTGTTTTATTTCTTTAATCAGAATCCGGCATTTATGTAGCTAAAGGTATATCCGGGTAACAAGAGGGTAATATTTCTGCAGGTGTTAATCCTTTTCAGGATGCCTGTCTTCATGAATGTTATATATCTTGAAATCCAATTTTTCATCAGGCATGCACAGGTATTTTTTCAATCCGTTTTCGATAATAATTCTGATATTTTTAATTCTTGCATTAATATTCCTGCTTCCTCTCATATTTCTCGGGATTATCGGCAGTGCCCTTTCAAGGCTTGGTTTTGGTCCTGCCGGAGTAATACTGATTCTTTTTGGTTCGATTATTGGAAGTTTCATCAATATTCCTGTTGCTAAAATAAAATCAAATCCAACGGCTTTTAAAGTTCCACATGGTCTTTTAATGAACAGATACTACAGGGTTTCGGATTTCTCAACCGAAACTGTGGTTGCCGTTAATTTTGGGGGTGCTGTAATTCCTGTATTAATCAGTATCATTCTGCTCTTCCGGATGATGAGCATGGGTTATGATTCCGGATTATATATTTCAGTTCTTGTTGCTGTTTTACTTGTAGCATTTGTCACAAACAGGTTTGCAGGTCCGGTTCAGGGTGTAGGGATTGTGACACCGTTTTTCGTACCTCCGCTATGTGCTCTTCTGTGCGGTATTGTCTTTGGATGGGGTGACTCCCTTGCCGCACCTGTCATTGCATATATCGGCGGCACTATGGGCACTCTTGCCGGCGCTGATCTGTTAAACCTGAAACGACTTGGGGAGATTGGTGCTCCGGTTGCGAGTATTGGTGGTGCCGGAACTTTTGACGGGGTTTTCCTTACCGGAA